>DAIMGB010000311.1:0-1650 GCA_036724195.1 Thermoleophilaceae bacterium | reverse complement strand
CGCGGCCTCGCGCTGTTCCCTGCCGACACGGTCTACGGGCTGGCCGCCGACCCCGACTCGCGCGCGGGCGTCGAGCGGCTCTACCAGCTCAAGGGAAGGCGCCCGGACGCCCCCGCCGCTGTGATGTTCTTCGACCTCGCGCGCGCCCTGGACGCGCTGCCCGAGCTGGGCGAGCGCACGCGCGCCGCGGCCGAGCGGCTGCTGCCAGGGCAGCTCACGCTGCTGGTGGCCAACCCCGCCCGCCACTACCCACTGGCCTGTGGCCTCGTCCCGGAGCGGCTCGGCCTGCGCGTGCCGGGCCTGAGCGGCGGCCTCGAGCCGCTCGCCGCGATGGGCCGGCCGGTGCTCCAGTCGAGCGCGAACCCCTCGGGTGGCGCGGCCGCGCGCCGCCTGGAGGACGTGGACGAGGGCATCCGCGCGGGCGTGGACCTGGTGCTCGACGGTGGCGAGCTGCCGGGCACGCCGTCCACCGTCGTCGACCTGAGCGCCTACGAGGAGGGCGGCTCCTGGAGCGTCGCGCGCGAGGGAGCGGTCCCCACCGCGGAGCTCGAGGAGGCCCTGGCCTGATGGCACTGCCGACGAAGCTGCGGCGCCTGGCCCCCGACAGCGTGCGACACAACGGCCGGGTGCGGGCCCTGGCGTTGCGCGCCGGCGTGATCCCGCCGCGCACGATGCACTCCGAAGGCGAGTCGGCGCTGCTCGCCCAGCTCGCGCGCGACCGGCGGCGGGTGGTGGAGATCGGCGTCTACGAGGGCTCCTCGGCGCTCGTGCTGGTGGGCGCGCTGCCGCCGGAGGCCGAGCTGCACCTGGTCGACCCCTTCGCGGGCGGCGGGCCCTGGCCCGGCGTGATGAACTCGGCGGACGAGGGCGCCACCCGCTCGGTGGTCGAGCGCGCGGCGCGCCGGCGAGGGGGCCCGGGCCTGCACTGGCACGTCGCCCTGAGCGAAGAGGCGGCCGACGGCTGGTCTGAGCCGCTCGACTTCGTGTTCATCGACGGGGACCACAGCGAGCAGGCCTGCCTGCTCGACTGGGAGCTCTGGAACGGGCACGTGGAGCCCGGCGGAGTGGTGGCCTTTCACGACGCGCGGGCGGGCCGGCCGGGCGGCTGGGGGGACGACGGACCTACCGCCGTGGTTGACCGGCTCTTCCGCCGGGAGGGCGTCCCGGGCTGGGAGATCGCGGCCGAGCGGGACACGCTGGTGGCGGTGGTACGGTCCAGCGCATGAGTGATCTGAGCCCCGATTACTTCACCAAGCACGTAGCGGACGTCGACCCCGAGATCGCCCAGGTGCTCGAGGACGAGACCGCGCGCCAGGAGTCCACGCTCGAGATGATCGCCTCCGAGAACTTCGTGCCGCAGGCGGTCCTCGACTGCCAGGGCTCGGTGCTCACCAATAAGTACGCCGAGGGCTATCCCGGCCGCCGCTACTACGGCGGCTGCGAGTACGTGGACGTGGCCGAGCAGCTCGCCATCGACCGCGCCAAGGAGCTGTTCGGGGCCGAGCACGTGAACGTGCAGCCGCACGCGGGCGCGCAGGCCAACGAGGCCGTGTACATGGCGCTGCTCGAGCCGGGCGACCGCATCCTCGGCATGAAGCTCGACCACGGCGGCCACCTCAGCCACGGCATGAAGATCAACTTCTCCGGGCT
>DAIMGB010000310.1:0-1746 GCA_036724195.1 Thermoleophilaceae bacterium | reverse complement strand
GGCGCCACCGCGGTCGCGGCCTTCCGCGAGGTCGACCGGGTGGTGAACGCGCTGCACGTGCGGCCCGAGCTGAAGCTGGGCACCGAGCTCGCCCAGACCGACCCGGGCAAGCCCCAGACGCTGATGCTGCTGGGCTCCGACCGGCGGCCGGCGGACAACCACGAGGGCGCGCTCCCGGGCGCGCGCTCGGACACGATCATCCTGATCCGCCTGGACCCGCACAAGCAGGCCACCTCGATGATGTCGCTGCCGCGCGACCTGAAGGTGCAGATCCCCGGCCACGGCACCGACAAGATCAACGCGGCGTACGAGATGGGCGGGCCGAAGCTGACGCTGAAGACCGTCAAGGCCCTCACGGGCCTGCGCATCAACCACGTGATCAACGTGGACTTCCGCGGCTTCTACGCCGCCACCGACGCCATCGGCTGTGTTTACGCCGACATCGACCGGCGCTACTTCAACAACACGCCAGGCTTCGCCTACATCAACGTGGCGCCCGGCTACCAGAAGATGTGCGGCAGCAAGGCGCTCCAGTACGTGCGCTTCCGCCACGAGGACAACGACCTGGTCCGCTCCGCCCGCCAGCAGGACTTCATCCGCCAGGCCAAGCAGCAGGTGGGCGTGGGCAAGCTGATCAACGACCGCGACAAGCTGGTGAGCATCTTCGGCCGCTACACGAACTCGGACATCCGCTCCCGCTCCGCCGTGCTGCGCCTGCTGAAGCTGGCGGTCTTCTCGGTGGATCAGCCGATCCGCGAGGTCCACTTCGAGGGCCAGATCGGGCCCTCCTACGTGACCGCCAGCTCCGCGCGGGTGCAGAAGCTCGCGCAGGAGTTCCTCGGGGTGGAGAAGACGAGCGGGCCGCGCGGAGTGCTGAAGCCGAAGGGCAAGCGCAAGCCCATCACCACCAAGGGCGCGAACCTCGAGCGCGCCGACGCGCTCGGCAAGGACCAGGCCGTGCAGGCGGTGCAGCAGGGCGCCGGCCGGAGCCTGCCCGTGTACTACCCGACCGAGCGCACCAGGTCGTCCATATTCGTCGGCCCACCGCGCGTCTACAAGATCCGCGACCTCGACGGCCACCTGCGCGGCGCCTACCGGATGGTCATCAAGCGACCGCTCGTGGGCGAGTACTACGGGCTCCAGGGCACCACCTGGAAGCACCCGCCGATCCTCGAGGGCGCGTCCGACAAGCGGCGCATCGGCAAGCGCACCTACGAGCTGCACTACGACGGCGACCGGCTGCGCCTCGTCGCCTGGCGCACCCGCAAGGCCGTCTACTGGGTCTCGAACACCCTGCTGCTCACGCTGGACAAGCGCCAGATGCTCGCGATCGCGCGGACCGCGCGCCTCCTCTAGCCTCCTTCCGTTGATGGCTTCCAAGGAGCCCATAGGGGTAGTCGGCGTGGGCTGGGTCGGCCTCGTGACCTCGGCCTGCCTCGCCGAGCTCGGCCACGAGGTCTATGCGCGCGACATCCTGGAGGACAAGGTGCGCTCGCTCAGCAGGGGCGAGGTGCCCATCCACGAGCCCGGCCTGCCGGAGCTCGTTCAGAAGAACGCCGAGCGCCTTCACTTCACGACCGACATGTCCGAGGTGGCCGAGCACGCGGAGCTGCTCTTCTGCTGCGTGGACACGCCGCCCACCTACTCCGGCGACGCCGACCTCTCGCGCGTCGAGGCGGTGGTGGAGGAGCTGGGCGACACCGATCGCCACGCACTCGTGATGAAGAGCACCGTGCCGGTGGGCAC
>DAIMGB010000309.1:1723-2024 GCA_036724195.1 Thermoleophilaceae bacterium | reverse complement strand
TCTCGAGGATGCGATCGGCCAGCGTCGACTTCCCGTGGTCGATGTGGGCGATGATCGAGAAATTCCGGATGTTCTGCGAAGGCTGGGCCACACTTCGAGCTTAAACGGGGAGAACGATCGCGATTCGCACGGTCGGCTCCAAGACAGGCCGCGTCCACCGCGTTGCCCCGCGCCCCCTACGCGGACGGCTGAACCCCGCGGCTGCACGCTGTCCCGCCACCGTTGGCATAGGGGGCGCGGGGCAACGCGGCCCCAACCGCCCGTCTAGCCAGAAGCCTCAAGGGCGCGTTCGATTAATTCG
>DAIMGB010000309.1:0-1713 GCA_036724195.1 Thermoleophilaceae bacterium | reverse complement strand
CAGGCCGCGTCCACCGCGTTGCCCGGCGCCCCCTAGACCAACGGGTGGCGGGACAGCGTCAGGGTGCAGCCGTCCGGGTAGGGGGCGCGGGGCAACGCGGCCCCAACCGCCCGCCTCACCAAGGCCTCAAGAGCGCGATTGGATTACCGCGATTCGATTAATTCGATGCGATAGCCGTCCGGGTCCCGCACGAAGCAAATGCGCGGGCCGTCCTCGCGGACGAGGTAGGGCGGCTTCTCGGGCTCGATGCCCTTCTCAGCCAGCTCGGCGAGAGTCGCGTCGAGGTCGTCGGCCGAGACGGCGATGTGGTTGTAGCCGGTGCCCAGCTCGTAGGAGTCCACGCCGTGGTTGTAGGTCAGCTCCAGGCGGGCGCCGTCGTCGGGCAGGCCCATGAACACGTTCACGGCCTCGTCGCGGATGTCCATGCGGCGCAGCTCCTCAAAGCCGAGCGCTTCGTAGAACTCGACGGAGCGGTCGATGTCGCCGATGCGATAACACGTATGCAGTAGCTCGCTCATCGGGCCTCCTTAGTAACCGAGGGGTGTTCCGGCGCAGCCGGATGTAGGGGGGCGAAGCCCCCCTGGAAGGAGTTCGCTCATGTGCCTGAGGCTACCCCCCGGGCAGCAGCGTTCGCAGCTGGCGCGCCTCCGGGATGCGCATCGCCCAGACGAGCGCGCCGTAGACCGCCAGCCCGATGGTGATCGCCCCTCCCACCGACGCGATCTGGGCGAGCAGCGAGCGGCCCAGCGCCGAGTCGAGCAGGTGCCAGACGCCGTAGGAGGCGCCGGCGAGCACGGCTCCCGCCAGCAGCATGCGGATGGCGGCAAGGGCGGTGCGCCTGCCCTCCACCCCGCCGAGCTCGCGGCGCAGCAGCGCGCCCTGGGCCAGGCACATGACCACCGTGCCGATCACCGTGCCCAGCACGATCCCGCCGATGCCGAGCGGCTTGTAGAGGGCGGCCGCCACGCCCGCGTTCACGGCCAGGTTGGCGCCCGAGAGTGCGGTGGTGGCCCAAGGCTGCTGGAGGCTGAAGAAGGTGCGCGAGAACAGCAGGCTGACCCCCTGGAAGGGCAGCGAGAGCGACCACCAGACCATCGCCTGGGTCACGAGGTCGGTGGCGTGGGCGTCGAACGCGCCGCGCTGGTACACCAGCCGCGTGATCGGCTCGGCCAGCACCGCCATCAGCACCGCGCTCGGGATCAGCAGCAGGAAGACCTGGCGCACGCCGTTGGCCATCGTGCGGCGCAGGTCGTCGTGGGCGCCCCGGGCCGCGAAGCGAGCCATGGTCGGGAAAAGGATCGTGGCGATCGAGATCGAGAACAGGCCCTGGGGCAGCTGGTAGATGCGGAAGGCCTTGTCGATCGCCGCGGGCGCCTGCGGCGAGACGAGCGTGGCGAAGATCGAGTTGATCAGCAGGCTGAGGTTGATCAGCCCGAGCGCGATCGTGACCGGCAGCATCAGCTTCAGCACCCGCCGCACGTGCGGGCTGCGCCAGTCGAGTTGGAAGCTGAAGTGGCCGCCGCGCCCGCGCAGCCACGGCAGCGGCAGCAGGAACTGCACCACCGTCCCGCCCAGCACGCCGATGGCGTAGGCGTAGATCTCCTTGTCGTCCGGCAGCACCGGCACCAGGCCGACCAGCGCGCCGATGATCACGAGGTTCCAGGCCACCGGCGCGATCGCCGGCACGCTGAAGTGCTCGAACGAGTTGAGCAT
>DAIMGB010000308.1:0-2245 GCA_036724195.1 Thermoleophilaceae bacterium | reverse complement strand
CGGTGATGCGCGAGGCGGCCGCGATGGTGGCCGACGCGGGCGCCGACCTCGTGGATCTCAACATGGGCTGCCCGGTCCGGAAGGTCTGCAAGACCGGCGCCGGCGCCGCGCTGCTCGAAGATCCCGACAAGGCCGTCGCGATCGCCCGGGCCGCCAGCGAGGGCAGCGGCCTGCCCGTCACGGTCAAGCTGCGGCCGGGGCGTAAGCCCGGCGACAGGGCCGGCGTCCACCTGGCGCGCAGGCTGGTGGAAGAGGCCGGCGTGGCGGCCATCGCGTTCCACCCGCGCCACGCCTCCCAGCAGCACAAGGGCAAGCCCGACTATGACCTCGGGCGCGAGCTGGTCGAGGCGATCGACGTGCCGGTGATCATCTCGGGGGGCCTCCAGGACGACGAGCGCGCTCGCGCGGCCTTCGAGCAGAGCGGCGCCGAGGCGCTGATGCTGGCCCGCGGCTCCCTGGGAAACCCCTGGCTCTTCGAGAGCCTGCTCGGCAAGCGCGACACCCCACCCACCCAGCAAGAGGTGCTCGACGAGCTGACCTGGATCATCGAGAGGGCCGAGGAGCACCTCGGCGTCGAGCGCGCCGGCCGCTACCTGCGCAAGTTCTACCCCTGGTACGCCGAGCGGCTCGGGATGACCAAGGCCGAGGCCCGCCCGCTCACGGAGGCTCCGACCACGGCGCACGCGCGTTACGCGCTGGCCGCCTGATGGCGCTCGTCACCGAGCTCGACCTGCCCGAGTTCGACTACTACGGCGAGGTCGACGACCTCCGCGGCGACCGCTTCCACGAGGTGATGACCGAGCTGCGCAAGCAGAGCTGGCTCGCCCACTCTGAGATCGCCTACTTCGTGCTGGAGCGCGAGGCGGCCTCGTTCTTCCTGCGCACAAGGAGCGCCACGTTCCCCGGCATGAAGATCGCGGAGCTGTTCGGCATCGAAGACGGCCCGCTGTACGAGGAGATCAAGCGCAACATCCTGCACCTGAACGGCGAGGACCACCGTCGCCTGCGCAACCTCGTGAACCCCTCGTTCACGCCGCGCGCCGCCGACCGCTGGCGGCCGATCATGCGCGAGTACCTCGAGCGCCTCTTCCAGCCGGTGGCGAGCACGGGCCACTTCGACTTCGTGGAGGCCTTCGCGAAGCCCTACCCGTCGATGATGATCGCCACCGTGATGGGGGCGCCGCTGACCGACGCGCCGCGGCTGCACGACTGGTCCCTCTGGATACAGCGCCAGTTCGACGCGCCCAGCCTGATGGCCGAGCGCGAGCGGATCGAGCGCGCCGTCGAGGAGTTCTACGAGTACGTCGGAACGCTGCTCGAGCACCGCCGCGGCGACCCCGGCGACGACCTCATCTCCACCCTCATGGCGGCCACTGACCCGGCCCACCCACCCGCCAAGCTCTCCGACGTCGAGCTCGTGAACCTCGTGCTGAACGTGCTGATCGGCGGCGTGGACACCACCCAGAGCCAGCTGGCCCAGGCAATTCGCCTGTTCGCCGAGCACCCAGACCAGTGGCGGCTGCTCGCCGAGCAGCCCGAGCTCGCCGCCAAGGCGGTCGAGGAGGTGGTGCGCTTCGAGCCGATCACCCCCTTCACCGCGCGGATCCTGCTCGAGGACGTCGAGTACAACGGGGTCACCTTTCCCAAGGACACCGTGTTGATGGTGTCCGCCGTGACGGCCAACCGCGAGCCCGAGGGCGAGGAGTTCGACATCACCGCCGAACGGGAGCGCAACAAGCCGCTCACCTTCGGGGCCGGCATCCACTACTGCCTGGGAGCCAACCTGGCCCGTGCGGAGCTGCAGGAGGCCCTCACTTACCTGGCTCCGCGCCTGCCGGGGCTGGGGCTCGAAGAGCCGCCCGAGTTCGGCAGCGTGCACGGCATCTACGGCCTCGAAAAGCTGCAGATTTCCTTTCAGAGCGCCTAATCGCCGTTGCTACACTCCTCGGCCGCTGATGACTCGCGAAACCGTCCTAACACCTGAAGGCCTGACAGAGCTCAAGGCCAAGATCGAGCATCTGTCGACAGACCGCAGGCGCGAGGTGGCCTCACGCATCAAGGAGGCGCGCGAGTTCGGAGACATCTCGGAGAACTCGGAGTACGACGACGCGAAGAACGAGCAGGCGATGCTCGAGAAGCAGATCTCCGACCTAGAGGAGAAGCTCCGCGGCGCCCGCGTGATCGACGAGAAGTCGGTCGACACGGACCAGGTCAGCGTCGGCGTGACCGTGCACCTCAAGGACCA
>DAIMGB010000307.1:0-2325 GCA_036724195.1 Thermoleophilaceae bacterium | reverse complement strand
CGATCATGGGCACGACGCTGGCGGTGGCGGGCATCTTCTCCGCCGGGACCACCGAGCAGCTCGGGGAGTGGGTGCCGCAGTGCTACGGCACGGTCGACGAGCCTCAGGTGGGCGCCTTCTGCGTGTCCGAGCCCGACGCCGGCTCAGACGTGTCGTCGCTCCGGACGCGTGCCAAGTACGACGAGGCGAAGGACGAATGGGTGCTGAACGGGCAGAAGGCGTGGGCCACCAACGGCGGCATCGCGGCCGTTCACGTGGTCGTGGCCTCGGTGGACCCGGAGCTCGGCGCGCGCGGCCAGGCCGCGTTCGTGATCCCGCCGGGCACCAAGGGCATCGAGCAGGGCACCAAGGTGAAAAAGCACGGGCTGCGCGCCTCGCACACCGCCGACGTGTTCCTGGACGACTGCCGCATCCCCGGCGCCTGCCTGCTGGGCGGCAAGGAGAAGCTCGACGAGCGCCTGGCGCGCGCCCGCGAAGGAACTCGCGGCAAGAGCCAGGCCGCCATGCAGACCTTCGAGGTGAGCCGCCCGACCGTGGGCTCACAGGCGATCGGGATCGCCCGCGCGGCCTACGAGTATGCGCTCGACTACGCCAAGCAGCGCGAGCAGTTCGGCCGCGCGATCATCGAGAACCAGGCGATCGCCTTCACGCTGGCCGACATGAAGATGGAGATCGACGCAGCGCGACTCTTGATCTGGCGCGCCTCGTGGATGGGGCGCACCGGCCAGCGCTTCGAGAACGCCGAGGGCTCGATGTCGAAGCTCAAGGCCGGCGAGGTGGCGGTGTGGGCCACCGAGCGCGCGATTCAGATCCTCGGCGGCAACGGCTACACCCGCGAGTACCCCGTCGAGCGCATGCACCGCGACGCCAAGATCTACACGATCTTCGAGGGCACCTCGGAGATCCAACGGCTAGTGATCGCCCGGGCTATTTCCGGGGTGCAGATCCGCTAGCGGGCGCGGCCGCCAGCCACTCGCGCAGCTTCTCGTAGACCGCGGGGTGGTTCAGCAGCGCGATGTGGTGCGTGCCGCCCACGTGCATGCCGTACTCCTCCTCGAAGGGGATGCGGCGCTTCTTGCTGCGGCCCGAGGCGCTGGGCTGGAGCACCAGCACGTCGCCGATCAGCCGACCCAGCGGGTCCATGCCGTTGGCCGTGATCGTGGCGGCCACGAAGCAGTGCGTGGCGCCCTCGAGCAGCGGCACCTCCTCGCAGGCCACCGCGGCAAGCGCGTCGGGGTCGCGGTCCTTCCAGTCGACATCCACGAGCGAGCCCTGGCGCAGGTCGCGGATGCCGGCGCTGCGGCGGCCGAAGAAGGCGCCGTAGGGCTGTGTCTCCGGCAGGCGGTTCAGCCCGGCGGCGAGGTAGTGCACACCCTGCGCCAGCGGCGCGCCCAGGTGCGGCGTGCCGAGCGAGACGACGTGGCGCACGAGGCCGGCCCAGTTCGCGCCGTCAAGCGCCGCATGGTGGCACGCGCTGCGCGACACCAGGCCGCCCATCGAGTGACCCACGATGGCCACTTCCTCGACCTCGACCGGCCAGGCCGCGACGACCTGCTCGAGCATGTCGGCCAGGTCGCGGCCGTTCTCGGATATGTGCCGGCCGCTGTTGTAGCGCACGTATACCGGCGTGCAGTCGAGCTCGCGCTCCAGGCGCTCGCCGTAGCTCTCGCGGCCGTTGCGGGCGCCCAGACGCCAGCCCAGCTCTGTGCCCATCAGGCCGTGCACGAACACGACGAGGCGTGGCTGGGCGCGCGGGAAGGCTGCCGCAAGCGAGTCCCGGTCGGGCTCGACCCGGAGGTCGTTCCCGCGCACGGACATGGGCTCGTGGAGCGCGCTCTGGTCGCGCTCGAGCGCGTCGCCCATCAGGCCGTCGATGGCACCGACCACGGCGCCGCCGAGTGGAGTGGTCGACAGCACCCGGCCAGGCCGCCCATTCACCGCCGCGCTCGCCGCCAGCCCTAGCGTGCGCGTGCCGCCGCGCAGCGAGCCGTAGACGGCGCCGGAGATGCCGTCGTGCGCCATCTGCACCATGCGGCCGACCGGCCCGGTGAGCTGGAAGGCGCGCGACGCCACCGCCCGGTGGGTGCCCCAGATGCCGCCCGGGACCCTGCTCAGCTCGTCGAAGGCGAGGCGCACCAGCGCCCTGGCCTCGTCGGCCTGCTCCCTGACCGCCAGCTCCTGCGATGTGGACGCGGGTGGCACGCGGACAAAAGCCTACTGCTCGGTAGGGACGGCCGCCATGGTCGGACGCGCCAAACCGGTTAGGCTGGCGCAACGACCAACGGGGAGGAAGCAACGTGCGTTCAAGGGTCTCGATCGCGTTTC
>DAIMGB010000306.1:0-2363 GCA_036724195.1 Thermoleophilaceae bacterium | reverse complement strand
CCGCCCCGCGGTCAGCGGCGCGGAGGGCTCGGTTGCCGGCATCCCCGCGGGGCCGCTGGCGGAGCTCGTGCTCGGCGCGGTGTTGGCGCGCCTCTAGATCAGCACGCCTTCGAGCCGCAGCAGCTGCTCCTTCTTGTCGAGCCCGCCTGTGTAGCCGCCCAGGGCGCCGCCGCTTCGCAGCACGCGGTGGCAGGGCACGACCACGGGCAGCGGGTTGGCGCCGAGCGCGTTGCCGGCGGCGCGCACGGCGCGCGGGCTGCCGGCCTCGGTGGCGACGCCGGTGTAGGTGCTCACCTCGCCGAACGGGATGGCGGCGGTGGCCTTCAGCACGCGCCGGCCGAAGCCGTCGCGGGTGAGCGACCAGTCGAGCGGCAGGTCGAAGTCGTGGCGCCGGCCCTCGAAGTACTCGTCGAGCTCGCGCCGGGCCTCGTCGAGGCGCGCCGGTGCCTCGAGCACCCGCGTCGACAGGCGTTCGGCGAGCCGTTCGAGCACGTCCTCGGGCGGGCTGTAGGAGAGCAGCGCCAGGCCGCGCTCGGTGCCGGCAAGCGTGAGGGGCCCGAGCGGGCTGTCGATGGTGGCGTAGGCCACGTCCACCAGCCCCTCCCTGGCGGCGCGCTCGATCAGGGTGCGGTCGAGCTCGGGGGCGGGCGCGGGGAGCGTCGCGGCGGCGGCGCGGAGTGCGGTCTCCAGATCGTTCATCGGGTCCATTCCTCTCTGAGTGTCTTAAGTCCTTCGTGCACGTTGCGGCGCGCGGCGTCCTCCGAGCTGTCGAGCAGCTCGGCCAGTTCCGCGTAGGGCATGCCGAGCACTGAGCGGCAGAACACGGCGGTGCGCTGCTTCTCGGGAAGCTTGCGGACGGCGGCCCAGAGCTCGGGCCGGCCGTCGGCCTCGGCCGGCGCCGCCTGCTCGGGCAGCGAGTCCGACGACGGCCGCGGACGCCGCGAGCGGGCCCGGTGCGAGTCGATCGCCTTGTGCTGCGCTATGCGCAGCAGCCAGGCACGCAGGTTGTCGGCCCTCTTCAGCTTGGGGTAGGCGCGCAGCGCGGCGATCCAGGTCTCCTGGAAGCAGTCATCGGCGTCGGTCGGGCCCACGCTGGCGACGAGGAAGCGGTAGACGTCGGTGCGGTGGGCGTCGAGCAGGGCCTGGAAGGGCGGCGGCTTCACACCCGTTGAACGCTGCTTTGCGCGCTTCTGTGAGATCAGGAGCGGATGAAGACCGGCGTGCCGAGCGGCAACGTGCCGATCAGCCAGCGCACGTTCGCGGGCTGCGACCGCATGCAGCCGAGGCTGACCGGCTTGCCGATGCTGGAGAGGTCGGTGGTGGCGTGCACGGCCAGGCGGTCGCCGCCCGGCCAGTCCGGCGGCAGCTTGTTCTGGTGGCCGGTGAGGGCGAGCACGCAGCAACCGTAGGGCGAGCCCTTGTCGGCCACCTTGAGCTTGTCGGTCACGGCGAAGCGGCCCTTCGGTGTGGGGTGGTTCTTGGCCCCGATCGCCACCGTGAACTTGCGCAGCGTGTGGCCATCCCTGCGCACGTAGAGGGCCCTTCGCGAGAGGTCCACGTGCAGCGACCAGCGCACGCAGTCGAGCCGTGATACCCCCGCGATGTCCATCCACCCCATCTCACCGTTCTTCAGCTCGGGGGCGAGCACCGCCAGCCAGTTCCCGCGCCTTCTGACCACGCTGAGGATGCGAGGCGACCCCCACTCTGTGGTGGCTGGCAACTTCACCTTACGGCGGCCGCCCGGGCGCGAGTAGAGCTCAACGGGCCGGCGCACGTAGGCGGTCGAGTAGCAGGAGGTGGTCTTCGGGTCGGAGGGGAACGGCGCCGCCAGCGGGCCGCCCTCGCGGGGCAGGAAGCGGCGCGTGTCGTTCCCGCCAGGCGGGCTCTTGGTGCCGGAGTCGTTGAACTGCGTTGCGCCTAGCCAGCCGGCCCCCAGAAGCGCGGCGGCGCCGAGACCCCCCAGGAGCGCCCAGAGCGCCGGCGAGCGGAAGCGCTCGCGCCGATGCTCCTCCTGGCGCTCGGCGAGCATCTCGAGCACCGGCTCCGGCTCGTCCCCGTTGCCAGGGGTGACGAACGGCGGGCGCTTGGCGCCGGACTGGACGGGCGCGGCGACCGCGGCGGCGGCCGGCTTTTCGGCGGGAGCCGGCGGCTTGTCGGCCGGGGGCGGCCCGGCCACGGGCGGCGCGCTGCTGTACGTCGATATCACGGCGATCCGGACCCTCATCGAGGCCCAGCTCCCGGCGGACGCCCGGACCAGGTACGAGCAGGAGATCAAGCCCTACCTGCTGCCGCTCGATCAGATCATCAGCGCCGTCGTCCAGGATGGCGCTGACCAGCAGACCCACTTCCAGTTCATCGTGAAG
>DAIMGB010000305.1:0-2366 GCA_036724195.1 Thermoleophilaceae bacterium | reverse complement strand
GAGTTCGTGTTCCGCGACGAGCTGTGGCCGGACTTCTCGCGCGAGGCGTTCGAGCAGTCGCTCGAGGAGTTCGCCGCCCGGGCGCGGCGGTTCGGGGCGCGCTAGGCGATGGCGGCGCGGCGAGAGGGGAGGGCTCCGCAGCGGCGGCGATCCGACACAGGGGCGCGCATCCTCGCGGCCATCCCCGCAATCGGTTTCGCGCTCTTCATCGTGCTGAGCGGCGGGCTGGTGTTCGCCGCCGGCCTGGTGCTGCTCGGAGTGGTGGCACTGAGCGAGCTCTACCGCCTGATGGAGCGCGTGCGGCCCGTGAACCTGGGCGGGATCCTCGCGCTCACCGGCATGGTGCTGGCCGCCCACTGGGGCCAGCCCAAGCACGTGCTGATGGTGCTCGTGGGCGCCTTCCCGGTGATCTTCTACCTCTCCTTCCTGCGCCCCCGGCGCCCGAACGTGTCGTGGGCGATCGCCGCGACGCTGTTCGGCGTGCTGTGGATCGGGCTGCCGCTGGTGCACGCGGTCTTCCTGCGCGCGCTGCCCCACGGCGACGGGCTGCTGATCGACGTGCTGGTGGGCACCTTTCTCGGCGATACCGCCGCCTACTTCGGCGGCCGCATGTACGGCCGCCGCCCGCTGGCTCCCTCGATCTCGCCGAACAAGACCCTGGAGGGCCTCGTGGCGGGCATCTTCGGCGCCACGTTCGCCTTCTGGTGCGCCGGCCTCTACCAGGACTGGCTGAGCGGCGCCGACGCCCTGCTGATCGGCTTCCTGGTGGCCCTGGCGGCTCCCGTCGGGGACCTGTTCGAGTCGCTCATCAAGCGCGACCTGGACGTGAAGGACACAGGTCACATATTCGGCGCCCACGGGGGCGTGCTGGACCGCCTCGACGCGGTCTTCTTCACGGTGGTCGTGGGCTACTACGCCGCGGTCGCTTTGGGCTACACCTGAGGCCAGAAACAGCCGATGTAGTCCCTGATGGACTCACGAAGCCCCACGCTCCAGAACGGAGCGCCGGCCAAGGCCGCCTCGGAGCGGGATGCACTCATGCGCGTGGCCGCGGCCGCGGCGGGCGCCTATGACCTCTCCGACGTGGTCGAGCTGGCGGCCGAGGAGGCCCTGCGGGCCGTTGGCGCCGCGTCGCTGACGGTGGACCGCTGGGAGCGCGAGGGCAACGTGCTCCGCACCCTGATCAACGTAGGCCGGCTCGGACCCGGGCAGGAGCGCTTCCCCGTCGAAGAGGTCCATCCGGTCGAGGGCAGCGCGGTGCTCGAGAAGCTGCTGCTGCACGGCCAGCCCTACTTCAACGCGATCGACGACCCGGCCCGCGACTCGCGCTCGGTGGAGCTGCTGAAGCAGGTCGAGAAGGACTCGCTCGTGGCCGTGCCGATCATGGTCGAGGCGGAGACCTGGGGCGAGGTCTGGGCCAGTACGGCGCCCGGCGAGCCCCGCTTTCGCGCCGGCGACATCCGCTTCCTCGAGGCGATCGCGGGACAGCTGGCGATCGCGATCGGGCGAGCCGAGCTGTTCTCGCGTGTGTCGCGCCTGGCCTACGAGGACCCGCTCACGGGCCTCGCGAACCGGCGCGCGATCGAGGAACGCCTGGAGCGTGCGGTGGTGCGCGCCCGGCAGCGCAAGTCGCCGCTGGCTGTGCTGCTGTGCGACCTCGACAACCTCAAGCAGATGAACGACGAGCGCGGCCACGACGCGGGTGACCGCGCGCTGCGCCGCGCAGGCGAGGCACTGGTGTCGGCCGCCGCGGACCATCCCGGCAGCGCGGTCGGGCGCCTCTCGGGCGACGAGTTCTGCGTGATCCTCGAGGGCGCCGGCCTCGACGAGGCGCGCACCCTGGGCGGCGCCGCCGTCAGGTCGCTGGCTGCCGACCGCGACCTCGCTATCTCGATCTCCTGCGGCGCCGCGGCGCTTGACGGCACGGCCACCACTCCCTCTTCGCTGCTGCGCGCCGCCGACGCCGCCCAGTACGTGGCAAAGCGCAAGGGCGGCGGCCAGGTGGCCACCGTCACCCCCGGCAACGACCGCATGCCCACCGCCGCGGAGCGCCGCCTGTTCCGGGGCGGCGCGGAGCAGCGCATTGGGGCCGCCGTGGACCTGCTGCTGGCCCGGCTCGACGGCGAGCTGGGCGAGGCCAAGGCGCTCGACCGCCTCGAGACGGTGGCCCTGACGCTCTCTCAGTCTGTTAACGCGGCGGGCTGGACGATCTCCCACGCGCCCGTGGGCAGCGGCCTGGTGCGCTCGATCGCGACCGCGGAAGGGCGCCAGCAGCGCCTGCGAGGCGTGCGCATCGGGCTCGAGAACGAGGTCTACCCGCTCGAGCACTATCCGGCCACGCGGGCGATCGTCGAGGCGGGCAGCGG
>DAIMGB010000304.1:0-2418 GCA_036724195.1 Thermoleophilaceae bacterium | reverse complement strand
GCTGGATGGCGCGATCGCGCTCGTGGACTCGATGGCCGACGCCCAGGAGGCGCTCGTCCTCTACCGCTCGCGCCTGCGCGACACGGGCTACCTGTGGCTCGTCACGCGGAAGCGCGGCCACGAGGACTATCTCGACCAGATGCCCCTCGTCCCCCACGCCAAGCGCATCGGCCTGATCGACAACAAGACGTGCTCGATCGACGACGATCGCTCGGGCATCCGATTCGTCGTTCCGCGCGCCCTCCGCCGAACCTAAAGGGCTCCTAAGCCACGGTCGATACGAATCGTGGTGCAGCCCCGTCCCGACCAAGAGCTTGCTGCAGCCACCGGCTCCGCCGAGCTGCGCTACCGCCTGCTCGTCGAGCAGATCCCGGCGGTCACCTACATCGCGGACTTCAAGGGCGACCGCCCGTTCCTCTACGTCAGCCCGCAGGCCGAGGAGCTGCTCGGCTATCCCGCAGACGAGTGGATCGGCGACAACAGCTTCTGGGAGGGGATCCTCCACCCCGAGGACCGCGACCGCGTGCTGGCCGAGGAGATGCGCACGCTGGCCGCCGAGGAGTCCTTCGAGGCCGAGTACCGCCTGATCGCGCGCGACGGGCGCGTGGTCTGGATCTGGGAGCGAGACATGATCGTGCGCGACGACCAGGGCGCGGCCGTCTGCACCCAGGGCGTGCTGATGGACGTGACCGAGGCAAAGCACGCGCGCATGGCGCTCTCCGAGTCGGAGTCCCTGCTGCGCGAGGAGCGCGACCGCGCCCAGCGCTACCTCGACATCGCCGCCACGATGATCGTGGTGATCGGCTCGGGCGGCGCGGTCCAGCTGCTCAACAAGCGCGCCTGCGAGGTGCTCGGCTATTTCGAGGAGGAGCTCGTCGGTCGCGACTGGCACGACCTCGTCTCCCCCGACGCCGATCGCGACGCCAGCCGCGGCGTCTTCCGCCAGCTGATGGCGGGCCAGCTCGCGGGCGCCGAGGAGTACGAGGGCCGCGTGATATCGAAGACCGGCGAGGAGCGGCTGATCGCCTGGCACAACAAGCTGCTGCGCGACGACCAGGGCCGTGTGGTCGGCTCGCTCAGCTCAGGCGAGGACATCACCGAGCGCCGCAAGGCGCAGGAGCGTGTGGTCTACCTCGCCTACCACGACCAGCTCACCGGCCTGCCGAACCGGGCGATGCTCTCCGACCACTTGATGGTGGCGGTGGCCCGCGCCAAGCGCACGAGGATGTCGGCCGCCCTGCTCTGCCTTGACGTGGACGACTTCAAGCTCGTGAACGACAGCCTCGGCCACACCGTCGGCGATGAGCTCCTTACCGCGGTGGCACAGCGGCTCGAGGGCGGCGGCCGCCACGCGGACGTGCTGGCGCGCGCCGGCGGCGACGAGTTCTTCCTGCTGCTGCCGGACCTGCCCGAGGACGGCGAGGGCGCGGGCCTGACGGCGGCGAAGCGAATCACGGCGGCGTTCCAGGAGCCGTTCGAGATCGCCGGCGCCGAGCTGCACGTGAGCGTGAGCGTGGGCGTGAGCCTCTTCCCGCGCGACGCCGCCGACGCCGACGAGCTGCTGCGTCACGCGGACTCCGCCATGTACCAGGCAAAGCGCGACGCCCGCTCGGGCTTCGCCCTCTACAAGCCCAGCGCCGACGACCCGCTCGAGCGGCTCAACCTGACCGCCCGCCTGCGCAAGGCGCTGAAGGGCGGCGACCTGGTGCTGCACTACCAGCCGATCTACTCACTGGCCGACAACAAGCCGGTCGGCGTCGAGGCGCTGATCCGCTGGAAC
Source organism: Thermoleophilaceae bacterium (assembly GCA_036724195.1). Classification (GTDB taxonomy): domain Bacteria; phylum Actinomycetota; class Thermoleophilia; order Solirubrobacterales; family Thermoleophilaceae; genus DATACN01. The sequence continues at coordinate 638 of DAIMGB010000304.1, read as the reverse complement.
GACCCCGTCCGCGGCCTGGTGCCGCCCGCCGAGTTCATCCCGGCCGCCGAGCACTCCGGCCTGATCGAGCCGATCGGCGAGTGGGTGCTCGACGAGGTCTGCCGCCAGGCGGCCGAGTGGTCGCGCCTGGGCCTCCAGCCCTCGGTCAGCGTGAACGCCTCCCCGCGCGAGCTTCGCCGGCCCGAGTACGTAGAGGGCCTGGCCCGCGCGCTGGCCCGCCGCGGCGTCGACCCCTCCCGAATCGTCGTCGAGGTCACCGAGTCGGCCGCCATGGACGAGACCGGCACCGGCCAGCGCATGCTGGCCCGACTGCAGGAGCTGGGCGTGCGAACCGCGATCGACGACTTCGGCGAGGGCTTCTCCTCACTGAGCCGCCTGCGCGAGATGCCCGTGGAGCGCCTGAAGATCGACCGCTCCTTCATGCGCGACGTTCCCGGCGACGCTGAGCCGACCGCCGTGATCTGCGCGATCATCCAGCTCGCGGAGGCCCTGGGCCGCGAAGTGGTGGCCGAGGGCGTCGAGACCGAAGAGCAGCGCGAATTCCTGCTGGAGCAGGGCTGCCCGCTGGCGCAGGGCTTCCACCTCTGTAGGCCGCTGCCGGCCGATGAGGTCACCGCGCTGCTGCTGCGCTACTGAGC
>DAIMGB010000303.1:0-2539 GCA_036724195.1 Thermoleophilaceae bacterium | reverse complement strand
GCGTTGTAGCTGGTACTCCAGGTGTCGTACTCGGCAGCGGCAACGGCAACGGCAACGGCAACGGTAACGGCAACGGGAATGGCAGCGGGAACGGGAACGGCAACGGGAACGGCAACGGGAACGGCTCCGGCACAGACCAGGGCACGCCGCAGCCCGGCCCCGGCGATCCGGTTTCCACCCCGCCCGACGAGGGCGCCACCTCAACTCCCGCCGACTCGGGCAACCGCCCGGCGGTGAGCCCTGTCCTGCCGATCCCCGCACCGGCCGTAACCCCGATCATCGCGCCCCAGCGCCAGTCCACCAACAACGGCCAGCGCCGCCGCGCCCGCACGGGCAACGGCGGCTCGAACGCAAGGTCGAACGGCGGATCGGGCGCCACTTCCGGTGGCGGCTCGGCGAACGCCGCCGGCGGAGTGGCCGGCGCATCCGGCAGCGGCGCGCTCGCCACGGCGCCCGCAGCGGGTGGCACCGGCCCCGGCGGCTCTGGCGCCGCTACGGGCTCGGACCAGCCCTCGAACGCCAAGCAGAAGCAGTCGGCCTCCGACAAGGGCTCCACGGTCACGCGCACCGTCACGCGGACGGTCCGCGACATCGTCAGGGTCGTGCCGAACTCCGCCAAGGTCGCCCTGGCCGCACTCGCGGCCCTCGCGGTGCTGCTCGGGGCCGGCTACCTCTTCACAGCGCTGCGCGCCCGGCGGCTCACCCGCCAGCGCCGCGAGCTGCTCCAGGAGGTCGGCCTGCTGCAGGGCGCCCTGCTGCCTTCGGTCCCCACCTCGATCGGATCGGTTCGCACCTCGGTCGCCTACCGGCCGGCCGACGGCCCGGGCGCCGGCGGCGACTTCTACGACGTGCTGGCCCTGAGCGCCGGGCGCGTGGGCTTCATCCTCGGCGACGTCTCCGGCCACGGACACGCTGCGCTCGAGCGGACGGCCTTCATGCGCTACACGCTGCGCGCCTACCTCGAGGCCGGCCTCGAGCCGCGGGTCGCGCTGCAGGTGGCCGGTCGCGTGATCGACGACAACCTGGGCGGCGACTTCGCCACCGTGCTGCTGGCCGTGCACGACCCGAGCTCCGGCTCGCTGACCTACGCGAGCGCGGGCCATCCGAGCCCGATCGTGGCCGGCCGCGAGTCGCACGTTCCCGTGACGAGTGCCTCCTCGCCGCCCATCGGCGTGGGCGTGCGCACAGGGCTGCGCCAGACCACCATCCCGCTGACTACCGGCTCCGTGGCCGTGCTCTTCACCGACGGGCTGATCGAGGCCCGCACCCCCGACGGCGTGCTCGGTCGCGAGCGGCTCCAGAAGATCGTCGACGACCTGGGCCCGGGCGCCGACGCAGAGCAGCTGCTCGCGCGGGTGGCCGCCAAGGCGCGCGTCAGCTCCGACGACATGGCCACCTGCCTGATCGCGCCGAGCAGCGGCGCCACCGCGGGCGGCTTCCAGACCGAGCAGCTCGAGCTGACCAGCCGCGAGCTCCACACCACGCTGGCCGAGCACTTCCTGGTCGCCTGCGAGGTGCCCAAGGCCGAGATCGACCGCGCTCTGGAGGAGGCCGCCACCGTGGCCGCCCAGTTCGGCGCCGTGGTGCTGCACGTTGTGCTCGGCAACCGCCGCTCGGTCGACGTGCTCCCGCGCAACGTCGAGAGCATCGAGGCGGCCTCGCGCCGCTCCGCCCTCGCCGGTTAGAACGAGTTCGCGAACTCCGCAAGCGCGGCGGTGACCGCGTCCGGCTCGTCCTCGACCAGGTAGTGCGCGGCCGCGTCCAGCTCCACCACGCGCGCGGCTGGGAACAGCTCGCGCCACTGGTCCAGGAAGACCGGCTGGAAGACGGGGTCGCGCATGCCCCAGACCAGCAGCACGGGCTGGTCGAGCTCGGGGAGGCGCTCGTGGATCGAGCCCATCAACGCCGCGCTGCGGTCGCGCTCGGTGAGCGGGATCTCGCGTTGGAATGCCAGCGGCGCCACGCGAGACCAGTAGTCGGGGAACGGCGCGCGGTAGGCCTCCATCATCAACGGGTCCGTGTCGCGGCGGTGCATCTCGCCGGGGATCGACTCCACGAACAGGTTGCCGCCCAGGGCGAGGATCTCCCCGAGCCCGCCGGTGCGGAACTCGCGCAGGAACGGCGTCAAGAAGCTCGGCAGCTCCCAGGCCCAGGTGTTCATCAGCACCAGCGTGTTCTGCACGTGCGCCTCGAGCGAGTAGCCGCCGAGGTAGGGCGGCTTGTCGGAACGCCCGAAGCCCATGTGGTCGAACGCCACGCAGCGGTGGCGGTAGTGCAGCCGCACGCCGCCCGCGTGGAGGTAGCGTGGCTCGAAGGGAAAGCTGCCGCCGAAGTCGCCGTCGAGCGCCGCCGTCATCGCCTCGGCTGTATAGCGAATCGGGTAGGGTCGCGGCCCTCGTGGCCACCGAGGTGGAGACCCTTCACGGCGGCCGGCTCGTCGCCAAGCGGTTGAAGGCGCACGGCGTCACGAAGCTGTTCACGCTGTCGGGCGGCCATCTGTTCTCAATCTACGACGGCTGCCGCGAGGAGGGCATCGAGC
>DAIMGB010000302.1:0-2627 GCA_036724195.1 Thermoleophilaceae bacterium | reverse complement strand
CGGTACGAGACCTCCTGCTCCTCCTCGGTCAGCTGCTGGATCAGGTCCTTCAGCTCCTGGTCCGAGAGCGCGCCGAGATCGGGAAAAGTTTCCATGGACAAGTCGTTTCCTTTCAGGAGGCCAGGTGAGCGAGTATAGACCCGTTGCTCAAGTTCAGCTTGAGGGTCCGGGCTCCTCCCTACGGAGATGCCGCAGCCCATCTTGCACGTACATGGCCGTCGCGGCAAGCGTCATCGCGAGGCCCAGGTACATCAATACATCGGTCACCCAGGTCTCGACCATGAACGAGAGGGCGATTGCGGACATCACCGGCCAGACCGCCCAGCGGCCCAGCATGTTCACCTTCAGGTCCATCTCGTGGCGCAGCGCCAGCTGGGTCAGGACGAGCATGAACAGCTCGCGGGCGGCCAGCACCGCCAGCGCCCAGCGCGGCAGCAGCTCGAACTTCCAGGCCACGATGGCCCCCGACAGGACCAGCAGCCGGTCGGTGAGCGGGTCGAGCAGGGTCCCGAGGCGGCTGTACTGCCCGGTCAGCCGGGCTGCCATCCCGTCCAGGTAGTCGCTCCACGCGATCACCGCGAACACCACCGTGGCGATCGCGCGGCGGCCGTCGCCCGAGTTCAGCCCGAGCACCAGGAACACCGGGATCAGCGCCAGGCGCACGAACCCGATCGCGTTCGGCAACGTCCAGGGGTTCAGCGGCTGCTGGCGAAGGGTCTCCGGCGGCGGCGGCCCCGAGCGGTCGAGGCCCAGCAGCCGGCGGCGCGTCAGTCGAGCTCGTGCCAAAGGTCTACCGCGGCCTGCGCCGCTCCCTCCAGCGGCAGCGATCGCTTCTGCTGGCCGCGCCTGACCTGCGCTTCGATCTCGCCTGACTCGAGGCCCCGCTTGCCCACGGTGAGCCGCAGTGGGCAGCCCAGCAGCTCGGCGTCGGCGAACTTCTCGCCCGCCCCGGCGGAGCGGTCGTCGTAAATCACGTCGAGGCCCGCCTCTCCCAACTCCTCGTAGAGCCGCTCCGACACCTCGAGTGCCTGCTCGCCCTCCTTGCCGAGGGTCACCAGATGCACGTCGAAGGGGGCGATCGAGCGCGGCCAGGAGATGCCCTGCTCGTCGGCGTACTGCTCGATCGCGGCGGCGACGATGCGGGCCGGGCCGATCCCGTACGAGCCCATCCAGATGTGCTGCTCCGCGCCCTGCTCGTCGAGGTAGGTGGCCCCGAGCGGCTCGGAGTAACGCGTGCCGAGCTTGAAGATGTTGCCCACCTCGATCGCCGGCTCGATGCGGATCGTGCCGCCGGCCGGGCAGGTGTCGCCGGCCTCGACCGCGCGCACGTCGCCCCAGCTGGGCTCGAAGTCGCGGCCGGGCTCGACCCCGCGAAGGTGGAGGTCCGGCTCGTTCGCGCCGGCCACCAAACCGCGGAGGCCGCGCAGGGCCTCGTCGGCCAGCACCTCGGTGCGGGCACCCACGGGGCCGATGAAGCCCGCCACCGCGCCAAAGGCCTCGTCCAGCTCGCCTTCGTTCGCGGCGCGGACCGGCGCGCCCAGGGTGTTCTGGAGCTTGACCTCGTTCAGGCGGTGGTCGCCGCGCAGCACCACCAGCAGCGGCCCCCTCCCCTCCACGATCACCGGCATCGCCTTGATCAGCGCGCCCGCGGGCACGCCCAGCGCGCCCGTGACCTGGTCGATCGTCGTGGCGCCGGGGGTCTCCACGGGCTCGGGCGCGGCGAGCGGCTCGGGCAGGCCGTCCACGGGCTTGGGGTTCGCGCTCGCCACCTCCACGTTCGCGGCGTAGCCGGCGTCGGAGAGCGCCACCTCGTTCTCCCCGGCGGCGCAGGGCGCCATGTACTCGTGTGCGCCGAAGCCACCCATCATCCCCACGTCCGACTCGACCCGATACCACTCCAGCCCGCAGCGCTCGAAGATGCGGTCGTAGGCGCCCACGTGCAGGTCGTAGCGCTCCGCCAGGCCCGCCTCGTCGCGGTCGAAGGTGTAGGCGTCCTTCATGACGAACTCGCGCGTGCGGAGCAGTCCCGCGCGCGGGCGCGGCTCGTCGCGCTCCTTGGTCTGGAAGTGGTAGAGGATTTTCGGCAGGTCGCGATACGAGCGGACCTCGCGGGCCATGTGGAACGTCAGCGTCTCCTCGTGGCTCATGGCCAGCACCAGCTCGGCGCCGCGGCGGTCCTCGAGCTTGAACAGCTCGTCGATTTCGTAGCGGCCGCTGCGCTTCCAGAGCTCGGCCGGGGTGAGCACCGGCATCAGCATCTCCTGGCCGCCGATCGCGTCGAGCTCCTCGCGGATGATCTGCTCGACCTTGCGGTGCGCCCGCCAGCCGGCCGGCAGGAAGGTCCACAGGCCGGCGGCCACCTGCCTGGCCAGGCCGGCCCTCACGGTCAGCCTGTGCGACACCGCCTGGGCGTCGGCGGGAGCCTCCTTCGTGGTGGGCAGGAAGTAGCTGGAGAGGCGGGCCATCGGCGGCACGAGTCTAGACAGCGAGGGCACGGCCCCCCTCAGGAATGCCGTGGCGAGGCCGATCACTCGGGGCATGGGAATGCCTCGTGGAGTAAAGGTCTTCTGGGTTGTCGTAACGGTGCTGTTCGGCGCCTACGCCACCCGAACTCTCTTCTTCGGCCA
>DAIMGB010000301.1:0-2633 GCA_036724195.1 Thermoleophilaceae bacterium | reverse complement strand
CGGCCGTCGTGCAGGTCGGGGAAGTAGCGCCCGAGCGCGGCGGGCGCGCCCAGCACCTTGTACACGCAGGTGTGCGTGGACAGGGAGGCCACGTGCAGGTCGAGCTCTGACTCGAGCTGGATCATCAGCTCGAAGCACTCGCGCGGGTCCGCGATCAGCCCGCCGAGCTGCCAGAAGACGGGCTCCTCCTCGCGCGCCTGCGGCCCCAGCGCCGTGGTGTCCACCACGTTCTCGCGCTCGGCCAGCACGCGCAGGCCGCCGCGGCTAAAGATCTTGCGCGCCCGCGACTGCAGCTGCGCCACGTTCCCGCCCTTGCGCGGGATGAAGAGGTGCGCCACCGCGAAGCGCGAGTCCAGCGCCAGCTTCGACGCGTGGCCGCCCGAGCGGATTTCCTCAGCCCAGATGTCGCGCGGGATGTCGATCAGCAGGCCGCAGCCGTCGCCCTCGCCGTCCACGTTGCCGGCGCGGTGGAGCATCTTCTCGAGCGCCACGAGGGCCGTCTCGATGGCCTCGTGCGTGGGCTCGGCGCGCTTGTGCACGTACGCGTACAGCGCACAGGCGTCACGGTCTTCGACGGTCTTGGGAGCGCTGCGCGGGCGGTAGGCCTGCGTGGGCGAATGGCGCTTCAACTCTTCCTCCTCGATTCCGCGCCTTCTTCGAGCGGGCGCGCGACGGGCTGGGGAGCGGAAACTATAACCGCGGCGGCGGCGCGTGTCGCGCCGCCGCCACAGGTCGTCTACGACTTGATGAAGCCGGTCTTCTTGACCGTCTTCAGGACCTGCGCCATCGAGTTCGCGGAGCCGAAAGCGCTCGGGGCGAACTTGTTGTTGTTGATCGCGCGGAAACGCGACGCGTGCCGGGCCTCGATCACGAGGATCGAGATCGCCGCCTTCACGATCGCGGGCGACTTGATGCGCGTGCCCTGGCCCGAGTAGGCGCGAACGCCGGTGTCCTCGAGCGCCACCGCGGTGGCCAGGAACTTGCCCTGGGTGCTCGTCGTGTCCTTGAAGTCGAACTTCGGCTTCTTGATGGCCTTGCTGCCGAGCGCCTTCTTCAGGAACTTCACGTGTGCGTTCTCGTGCGAGCTGACCACCTGGGTCACGTCACGGGCGACGCCGTCTGCGAACGGCACCTTCGCGAGGGCCTCCTTGTAGAACTCCGCCTCGAGGTACTCGAGCGTCAGCGCGAAGTTCAGGATCGCGATGTCCTGCTTTGCCGAGGGCTTCGCGGCCGCAAGGCTCGGCATCGCGCCCAACAGGGCCCCGCCGCCGATCATGGCCCCGCCGCCCAGCGCGGCCTTGCGGAGGAAGTCCGCGCGGCTGGCGCCGGCCACCGCCTCCTCGGCCTCGCGGATTGCGCCATTCTGGTCCAGCTGCTCGAGATCGAACGCCTCGAGCTTGATGTCTTCAGGCATCAGTTGCCACTCCCGTCTCGGGTAACCCCCGCTCTCACGCCGCGGGAGGCAGTGCGGATCACTTCTCGCCGGAGGTTGGCGCGCAGGGACCAGATCCGCCGCTCAATATGATCGGCGCATGGGCACCACGATCACGGTTCTCTCCCAGAAGGGCGGCACGGGCAAGACGACGACCGTGCGAACGCTCGCGGACGTGTTCGACCGCGTCGGCCTCGAGGTGCTGTGCGCCGACCTCGATCCGCAGGGCAACCTGTCCGACTACTTCGACGTGCCCGCGGACGCGGATCCCACGATCGCCGATGTGCTGGCCGGCAAGGCCAGGGCGTCGGAGGCGATCCACGGCGGCGTGCTGCCCGCGAACCTCGGGCTGGCCGAGGCGGAGCTCGTGCTGAGCGGCAAGATGGGCCGCGAGCTGACGCTCAAGCGCGCGCTGCGCGACGTCAAGAAGCACTACGACCTGATCCTGGTGGACTGCCCGCCGGCGCTCGGGCTGCTGACCGTGAACGCGCTGGTGGCCGCCGACTACGCGCTGATCTCCAGCGAGGCCGAGTACTTCTCGCTCCAGGGCGTGGAGCAGGCGCTCGAGGTGGTCGAGCTGGCGAAGGAGTCGCTGCACCCGGACCTCGAGTGGCTGGGCGTGGCGCTGAACATCGCCGACATGCGGCTCGTGCACTCGCGCGAGGCGCGCCAGCAGCTGCGCGAGCGCTTCGGCGACAAGCTCTTCGACTCCGTGATCCGGCGCTCGGTGCGCTATGCGGAGTCCTCCGAGCGGGGCATGTCGATACTCGACTACGCCTCGGCGCTCGGCGCCGACTACCTCGGGCTGGCCGACGAGGTGCTCGAGCGCCTGGGCGGGTTCGAGGAGCAGCGCGAGCGGCTCTCGGGCCTGCGCGCGGAGCTTGTGCCCGCGTGAGCGACCTGCTGTTCCGGCCGGCGGCCGAGCTGGCCGGCCTGGTGCGCTCCGGTGAGCTCACCTCGCGCGAGCTCGTGGAGGCATCGCTCGCGCGCATCGAGGAGGTAAACGGCCGGCTGAACGCCTGGGTGCACGTGGACGCGGACGGCGCTCTGGCCACCGCAGGCGAGGTGAAGGCCGGCGACGAGCGCCCCTTCTGCGGCGTGCCGATCGCGATCAAGGACCTGTTCGCGCCAGTGGCGGGCATGCCGATGACCCAGGGCTCCGACCTGGTCGGCTACTTCACCCCGGACTACGACTCCGCGG
>DAIMGB010000300.1:0-2640 GCA_036724195.1 Thermoleophilaceae bacterium | reverse complement strand
CCGAGGGCCCGCTCGAGGCGGTGGAGCTGGAAGGGATCGCCGCGGCCCGGCCCACGCCGGAGGTGCTGGCCACGCTCGCGGAGGCCGAGGCGATCGTGATCGGGCCGTCCAATCCGGTGATCTCGATCGGGCCGATCCTGGCCCTGCCCGGCATGCGCGAGGCGATCGCCGGCGCCCCCGCCCCGGTCGTGGCGGTCAGCCCGCTGGTGGGCGGCCGCGCGCTCAAGGGCCCCACGGAGCTGTTCTGCTCGTTCGCGGGCATCGAGACCAGCGCCACCGGCATCGCGCGCGCCTACGAGGACCTGCTCGACGGGATCGTGGCCGACGAGCCTGCCGAGGGCCTCCCCACGCTCGTGACCGACACCCGCATGGACGACGCGGACGCGCGAAGGCGCCTGGCCGGCGAGGTCCTCGACTTCGCGCGCTCGCTCGCGGCCGGTACAGTCGAGAAGCCCTGACCGGGCCCGCCATGCGCACGATCGCAATCCTCCCCGTGAAGAGCTTCGGCGCCGCCAAGCAGCGCCTGTCGGTCGCACTCGCCGGAGGCGCCCGCCAGGCGCTGGCGCAGGCGATGTTCTCCGACGTGCTCGCCTCGCTCCGCCACGTGGACGCCATCGAGGCGATCGCCGTGGTCACGGCCGACGGCACCGCCGAGTCGGCCGCGCTCGCCTCGGGCGCGCTGGTGCTGCCCGACCGCGAGGAGAGCGGCCAGTCGGCCGCTGCGACGATCGGGGTGGAGCATGCACTGGTCGCCGGCTTCGAACGCGTGCTGCTCGTGCCGGGCGACACGCCGCTGCTCGATCCCGCCGAGCTGTCGGAGCTGCTGGCCCGCGCCGAGCGGGAGGAGCTCGGCCTCGTCGTGGTGCCCGACCGCCACGGCACCGGCACCAACGCGCTGCTGCTGCACCCGCCTGACGCGATCGAGCCGAGCTTCGGCCCGGACAGCCGGGAGCGCCACGTGAGCGCGGCCGGCGAAGCGGGCGTCAGCTGCTTGGTGGACCCGCTTCCCTCGCTCGTGCTCGACGTGGACACGCCCGAGGACCTGACCGCGCTCGACGGGCGCCTGGGCCAAACGCACGGGCTGGCGTCGAGGACGCGCGGAGCGCTGATGCAGCTGGACCGCATGCACGCCCGGGTATCGGCCTGAGCCTGACGATCACGGCGCTGGCGGCGCTCGGCGAGCTGCGCCCGGGGGACGATCTCGGCGAGCAGCTGGCAGCCGTCGTGCCGCCCGACCTCCGCGACGACGACCTGATCGCAGTGGCCCACAAGGCCGTGTCGAAGGCGGAGAGCCGCGTGCGCCGGCTGGCCGAGATCCAGCCGGGCGAGCGGGCGCGCGCGCTGGCGGCCGAGCAGGGCGGCAAGGATCCGCGCCTCGTGCAGGCCGTGCTCGATGAGTCCGCCGAGCTGCTGCGCGCCGAGGCCGGCGTGCTGATCTGCGTGACCCGGCACGGCCTGGTGTGCGCCAACGCGGGCGTGGACCAATCGAACGCCTCCGATGAGGGCGAGCTGCTCCTATTGCCCGAGGACCCCGACCGCTCGGCGCGAGAGCTGCGCGAGCGGATCGGCGCGCTGACCGGCGTGCGCCCCGCCCTACTCGTGACCGACTCGTTCGGCCGCGCCTGGCGAATGGGCCAGACCGACGTGGCCATCGGCGCCGCCGGCCTGCAACCGCTAGAAGACTGGCAGGGCCGCCCCGACGGCTTCGGCCGCGAGCTTCGCGTGACCGCGATCGCCATCGGCGACGCCGCGGCGGGCGCCGCCGACCTGGCCCGCGCGAAGGACTCGCGCCAGCCGGCCGTGCTGATCCGCGGCCTCGGACGCCACGTGACCGCCGAGGACGGCCCGGGCGCCGCCGCGCTGCGGCGGCCGCGCGAGCAGGACCTCTTCCGCGGCCGCTAGCGCGATCGCCTCCGGCGCGCCGGGTAGCGTGCCCGCTGCATGCCCGGCACGCTCGCCCATCCGGTGCGTGATGCGCGGCCCTCCGATGCCGCCGGCATCGCCCAGCTGCTCACCGAGCTCGGCTACCCCGTCTCGCCCGAGCGGCTTGGCCGGCGCCTGCAGGTGCTGGCCGGCGAGCGCGCCACGCGGGTGTTCGTGTCCGAGGCCGGCAACGAGCTGTGCGGCGTGGCGGCGGTCCACTCCACGCACATGCTCGAGCGCGACGACCCGATCTGCCGCGTGACCGCCCTGGTGGTGGCGCCCGAAGCCCGCGGGCGCGGCGTGGGAACGGCGCTGGTCGCTCGCCTGGAGCGCGAAGCGCGGGGCCGAGGCGCCGTTCAACTCGAGGTCACAACCGCCGAGCACCGCGGTGACGCGCACGAGTTCTACGAGCGGCTGGGCTTCGAGGAACGCCCGCGGCGCTACATCCTGGAACTGCGCGGATAACCCAACCGCGTCCCTTAGGAATCGGCCAGACCCGCGGGCTGCCCGCGGCCGGCCGCGCCCCCTACGCGATACGGCTGTGCTTCACGGACCCGAGCTATCCGGCTGCGGGCTCTGACGCGGGCCGAAAGCTCAGCGTCAGCATCCGCACGTGGCGGGGCCGCGTGAGCACGAAGAGCACGGTGTCCGCCACGTCGTCGCCGCTCATCATGCCCTCGAGCTCGGGCATGTCGGGCGTGCGCCCCCGGCCCATCG
>DAIMGB010000299.1:0-2642 GCA_036724195.1 Thermoleophilaceae bacterium | reverse complement strand
GGCGGCGGGAGTGCTGCGGCGCGCGGCCCGGCGGCGCTGCTGCGGCGCGGGCTGGCCGACCTCCGCCTCGCAGTACGGGCAGATCTTCCAGCGCGGGTCGAGCGGCCGGGCGCAGACGTTGCAGGGCTCCTTGAGCCGCCGCAGGCAGCTCGGGCAGCGCAGGAACGACTTCTCGATCTCGAAGCCGCAGTACGGGCAGCCGAGCTGCTCGATGCTGGCCAGGCGCGCCTCGGCCGCGGCGATCTCGAGCTCGCGCTCGCGCACGTCCTCCAGGTACTCGGGCGGGCGAACGATCATGTAGACGATCGTGCCGATGAACGGGAACAGCGACGCAGCCGTGGCGCAGGCCACCAGCATCGGGTCGGCGATGCGCCGGTGGGCGTCCATGTAGGTCCAGAAGACCAGCGCCAGCCAGAGCACCACCAGGAACAGCAGCAGCAGGTTGACGGCGAGGTTCAGCGCGTCATTCGTGATGCCGAAGACGGCGAGGAGACTCATGCGGTGGCGATATTAGCCTGGGGGGTCACAGGAAAAGCCGGCCCAGCGTGTAGCCGATCCCGAAGAAGACCAGGATCACTGCGGCCACCACAACGGCCACCAGGCCGATCATCGCGCCGAAGCGCGGTCCCTCTCCGTCCATCGCGGCGCAATCCTCGCAGGTGGCGGTGTTCTAGAGCGTCGATGCGCGGGTGGTGGCGTCCGCCCGCACCAGGTCGGCGATCAAGTAGATCGAGCCCGTCACCAGCACGGCGCCCTCGGGGCCCGCGAGCTGCCTCGCCGCCTCCACCGCCCGGCCGGGGTCCGACACCACGCTCGACTCGGGGCCGCCCAGCTGCTTGGCGAGCGACTCCAACGTTGCCGGCGACAGCGAGCGCGGGTTCACCGAGCGGGTGAACACGGCGTGGTCGAGCTGCGGCAGCAGCTCGCGCAGCATGCCGGCCGCGTCCTTGTCCTCGAGCACGCCGATCACGCCCACCCGCGGGCGCCGCTCGCCCATCACGTCGCCGAGCGACTCGGCGAGCGCCTGGGCACCGGAAGGGTTGTGCGCGCCGTCGTGGACCACGAGCGGCCGCTCGCCCACCACGTCGAGGCGGCCCGGAATGCGCGTCTCGGCCGCTGCCCGCTCCAAGGGCTCCGGCTCCAGCGGCCGGCCCAGGCATGCCTCGGCGGCGGCCGCCGCCAGCGCGAAGTTGCGGCGCTGGAAGGCGCCTCCCGCGCGCAGGCGCAGCGCGCTCGCGGCGTCGAGGTCCGGCTCCACGAGGCGCGCCGAGTGCTCCGCGACGACCCGCTCGGCGATCGCGTGCGCGTCCGGGTCGAGCCGCCCGGCCACCAGCGTGGCGTGGTCGCGCACAACGGCGAGCTTCTCCTCGGCGATGTCGGCCACCGTCGGCCCGAGCCAGCGTGTGTGCTCGAGGCCCACGTTCGTGATCACCTGGACCTTCGACGGGATCACACTGGTGGCGTCGAAGCGGCCGCCCAGGCCGGCCTCGATCACGGCCACCTCCACTCCGCGGCGGGCCAGCTCGTGGTAGACGGCAGCCGTGAGCGCCTCGAACTGGGTCACGCGGTCGTCGGGCTCGGCGGTGCGGTCCACCAGCTCGGCGGCGTGCGCGGCGCTGGCCACCGCCGCTGCGAAGGCCTCCTCGGACACCGGCTGCTCCCCCACCTCGATGCGCTCGCGGAACGAGCCCAGGTGCGGCGAGGTGTAGCTGCCGGTGGCCAGGCCGTGGCGCTCCAGGATCGCGGCCAGGAAGCGCACGGTGGAGGACTTGCCGTTGGTTCCCACCACGTGGATCGAGGCGAAGCGCCGCTGCGGCAGCCCCAGCACCGTCATCAGCTTGTGCATGCGGTCCAGGCCGAAGCGCATGCCGAACAGCTCGAGCGAGAGCAGGTACTCCTCGGCCTGGCGGAACGTCACGAGCCCAGGCGTTCGAGGGCGTGGCGGTAGCCCTCGAGCTTCTCGCGCTCCTCCGCCACCACCTCGGCGGGCGCCCGCTCCACGAAGCGCTCGTTGGAGAGCTTCTTCTCGCCGCGCTCGATCTCGCCGCGCAGCTGCTCGCGCCTGGCCACCAGCCGCTGCTCGGCCGCGGCCGGGTCGAAGGCCTCCGAGCGCAGCACCTGCACGGCGCCGCCGGGGATCGGCAGCGTGGCGAACACGTCGCCGCGTGTGCCCGCATGGGTATCGCCGCCATCCAGCTCGAAGCGCGACAGCCGCGCGATCTGCTCGGCGGTGGCCGCGTCGTAGCCCTCGGCCGCCAGCCGCGCCGGGATGGCCACCGACGCCTTCGCCCCCACCTCGTCGCGGTAGCGGCGCAGGTCGGAGACCACCTCGATCACGCGCCCGAGCGCGGCCTCGGCCTCCTCGTCGATCAGCGAGTCGTCGGGCTGCGGCCAATCGGCCGCTGCGAGCAGACCGCGCTCGCCGGGCAGGTGCGACCAGACCTCCTCGGTCACGAACGGCATCACCGGGTGCAGCAGCCGCAGGATGCGCTCGAGCGAGTGCAGCAGCACGCCGGAGACCGCCGCCTTGTCGTCGCCGTCGTCGCCGTAGAGGCGCGGCTTTGCCAGCTCCAGATACCAGTCGCAGAGCTCCGACCAGAACACCTCGTACAGCTCGAGCACGGCGGGCGAGTAGCGGAAGC
>DAIMGB010000298.1:0-2692 GCA_036724195.1 Thermoleophilaceae bacterium | reverse complement strand
CGCACGGCGTCGAAGGCGCCGTCGTTGAAGACGTTGCAGTTCTGGTAGATCTCGATGAACGCAGCGCCCTCGTGTGCGGCGGCGGCCTTCAGCGTGGCGGCCATGTGCTTCTTGTCGGTGTCCACCGTGCGGGCGACGAAGGTGGCCTCCGCGCCAAGCGCCAGGGCGACCGGGTTGAAGGGGTGGTCCTGTGAGCCGAAGGGCGTGGACTTGGTGACCTTGCCCTCCTCGCTGGTGGGCGAGTACTGGCCCTTGGTGAGCCCGTAGATCTGGTTGTTGAACAGGAGGATGCGCACCGGCACGTTGCGCCGCAGCGCGTGGATCAGGTGGTTGCCGCCGATCGAGAGCGAGTCGCCGTCGCCGCTGACCACCCACACCGAGAGGTCGGGCCGCGAGGCGGCCACGCCGGTGGCCAGCGCGGGCGCGCGGCCGTGGATGCCGTGCATCCCGTAGGTGTCCATGTAGTAGACGAAGCGCCCGGCGCAGCCGATGCCGGTCACGAACACGATCCGGTCCGGCGGGATGCCCAGCTCCGGCATGAACGACTGGACCGAGGCGAGGATCGCGTAGTCGCCGCAGCCGGGGCACCAGCGCGTCTCCTGGTCGGATGAGAAGTCGGCCTTGGTGAGGCTGAGCACGTCGCCGCCGTTCGAGCCGTGGGTCATTGCCGCTCCAGGATCTGGTCGATGACGTCGCGCGTGAAGATGGGCAGGCCGTCCACCTTGGTGAAGCTCTCGCAGTCCACCAGGAACTCGGAGCGCAGCAGGCGCACCAGCTGCCCCATGTTCATCTCCGGCACGAGCACCCGCTCGAACGAGCGCAGCACCTCGCCGGTGTTGGCGGGCAAGGGGTTCAGGTGGGTGAGGTGGGCCGTGGCCACGCGCGCGCCCTGCTCGCGGCGCGTGCGCCGTGCGGCGCCCTCGATGGCCCCGGCGGTGGAGCCCCAGCCGAGCACCAGCAGGTCGGCGGAGTCGGGGTCGCCGACCACCAGGTCCGGCACCTCGATCGCGGCGATGCGCCGCTCGCGCAGGCGCGTCATGTGCTCGTGGTTCTCGGGGTCGTAGGAGATGTTGCCCGTCACGTCCTGCTTCTCGAGGCCGCCGATGCGGTGGCGCAGCCCGGGGGTGCCGGGCACGGCCCAGGGGCGAGCCAGGTTGGCGTCGCGCGCGTAGGGCTGGAAGCCGCTCGGGTCGCCGGCGAAGTTCGGGTCGATCTTCGGCAGCTCCGACACTTCGGGCAGCCGCCACGGCTCCGACGAGTTGGCGAGGAACGTGTCGGTGAGCAGGATCACCGGCGTCCGGTAGGTGATCGCGATGCGGGCGGCCTCGATGGCGGCGTTGAAGCAGCCGCCGGGCGTTGAGGCGGCGATCACCGGCAGTGGCGACTCGCCGTGGCGGCCGTAGAGCGCCATGAGCAGGTCGCCCTGCTCGGTCTTGGTGGGCATGCCCGTGGAGGGGCCGGCGCGCTGGACGTCGATGACCACCAGCGGCAGCTCCATAGCCACGGCCAGCCCGATCGTCTCCGCCTTGAGGTCCATCCCCGGGCCGCTGGTGGCGGTCACGGCCAGCTGGCCCGCGAACGCCGCGCCCAGCGCCATGTTCGCCGCAGCGATCTCGTCCTCGGCCTGCACCGTGCGCACTCCGAAGCGCTGGTGGCGCGAGAGGTAGTGAAGGACCTCCGAGGCCGGCGTGATCGGGTAGCTGGCGTAGAACAGGCCGAGCCCGCTGCGCACGCTTGCGGCGATCAGCCCCAGCGCCAGGGCGCTCGTGCCGTCGACGTTGCGGTAGGTGCCGGGCGGTGCCGGGGCGGCGTCCACCTCGTAGTGCACCGCCAGCAGCTCGGCCGTCTCGCCGAAGTTGTAGCCCGCCCGGAAGGCGGCCAGGTTGGCGTCGCGCACCGGCGCGTTCTCGGCGAACTTCTTCTCGAGCCAGTCCACCGTGGGCTCGGTGGGGCGCCCGTACATCCACGACACCAGGCCCAGCGCGAACAGGTTCTTCGAGCGGCTGGCGTCGCGCGAGCTGATGCCCTCGATGCCCTCCGTGGCGCGCACGGTCATGCTCGTCATCGGCACCCGGAAGACCTGGTAGGCGTCGAGCGAGTCGTCCTCCAGCGGGTTGGCCACGTAGCCGGCCTTCTTCAGGTTGTGGTCCGAGAAGCCGTCCTCGTTCACGATGATCGTGCCGCCCTGCTCGAGCGTGGCGAGGTTCGTGATCAGCGCGGCCGGGTTCATCGCCACGAGCACGGTCGGGTTGTCGCCCGGCGTGGTGATGTCGCGCGAGGCGAAGTGGATCTGGAATGCCGAGACGCCGTGCGGGGTTCCCGCGGGCGCACGGATTTCCGCGGGGAAGTCCGGCAGCGTGGCGAGGTCGTTGCCGACCACCGCGGTGGCATCCGTGAAGCGACTGCCCGTGAGCTGCATCCCGTCGCCGGAGTCGCCGGCGAAGCGGACGACTACGCGATCTAGCTTCTCAACGGTCTTCTCAGGCAATTAGCAGAACCTCCATGCATACTAGACACGCGATCCGGCGGCGAAATACCTACGATTTCGCGGATGCAGAGCTTCCGGGCCAAAGCTGAGCGGCGACGAGGGCGAGCGGCCGCTCGTGGAGCTGCCCTTCGACGCCAAGACGACCTTCGGCGAGGCCCGCGCGCCCGTGCGCGGGCGGGTGAACGAAGCGGAGTTCCGCAGCAC
>DAIMGB010000297.1:0-2724 GCA_036724195.1 Thermoleophilaceae bacterium | reverse complement strand
CGGGAAATGGCGCCGGTAGGCCTCGAAGTCCGCCTGGAAGGCGGGCTCCGAGCCCAGCCTGACCAGCCGCACGCCCGGGACGCGGCGGTCGCCGAGCGTCCGGACGAAGCCGCGGAACACCGACGCGGACGCGACGAACACCGTGACCCGCTGCTCGGCCAGCCACTCCGCCAGGCCCGTCACGCCGCGCTCCATCAGCGGGAACGGGCACAGGGTCGCCCCGTTCAGGAGCGCCGTCCAGGTGGTGCCCACGCCCTGGCCGCCGCTCGGCGAGGCCAGCAGCAACACCCGGTCGTCGGACCGTATGCCCAGGCCGTTCGTGTGGCGCAGGACGTTGTGCAGCATGTTGCGGTGGGTCTGCACCACGCCCTTCGGCGCCCCCGTGGAGCCGGAGGTGTAGATCACGAAGGCGGGGTCGTCGGGCCCCGCGGCGGCGTCCGGGGCGGCGCGCGGCGAGCCCGAGGGCCGCTCGGCGACGTCCAAGACCTCGCCGGGCTCGAAGCCGGCCGCGAGCGCGAGCTCGCGGTGGGCCGCGTCCACGACCACCAGCTCGGGCTCGAGGTCCGCGCGGATCCTGCCGAGCCGGGCGGGCGGGTCGGCGGGGTTCAGCACCACCACTGTCTTGCCGGCCTTGAGCGCGCCGATCGCAGCGGCGAACAGCGGCGCGTCGTGACGCGCCAGCAGCGCCACCCGGCCGGCGCGGCGGCTCCGCTCGAGCAGCCCATGCGCGATCCCGTTGGCCGCGGCCTCGAGCTCGGAGTAGCTGGGCGCCCAGGCCGTGCCGCCGATGGCCTGCGCCTCGGGCCGCAGCCGGGCCTGCTCCTCGAAGCGCCGCGACAGCGTCTGGGCGGTGTCGGCGACCGTCCAGGTCACACGCCGTAGACGATCTGCGGCCGTGTGTAGAAGTCCCGGTCGAAGGCGCCGTGCTCGGGCGGGCCGACGCCGGAGGACTTCCAGCCGCCGAAGGGCACGTCCACCTCGGCGTCGGCGGTCGAGCGGTTTAGCTTCAGGATGCCCGCGTCGGCCTCTTCGAGGAAGCGCGACTGCACTTCCGCGGACGAGCTGAACAGCGCGGCTGCGAGCCCCTGGCTTACGCCGTTGACCAGCGAGACGGCGTGATCCCAGTCGCTCGCCCGCTGGACCACCAGCAGCGGCCCGAAGCTTTCGTGCTGCACGATCTCGTGGGAGGGGTCGTCGCAGCCGACGATCGTGGGCGGGTACCAGGCGCCGCCGTCTTCGGGCGGCTCGTCGTGCGGCTGCAGCACGTCCGCGCCGCCGGCCCGCGCGCGCTCAACCAGCGCGGCCACGCGGTCACGCTCCGCCTCGCTCACCATCGGGCCGACGTGCGTCTCCTCGAGCAGCGGGTCTCCCCAGGCCAGCGCCGCGGTCTCGCGTGTCAGCAGCTCGATCAGCTCATCGTGCGCGTCCTGGTGCACGACCACGCGCCGGTTCGCGGTGCAGCGCTGCCCCGCCAGCGCGAAGGCCCCGTGGGCCAGCTCGGCGGCCGCCTGGCCGAGGTCGGCGTCGGGCCACACGAGTGCCGCGTTGTTGCCGCCCAGCTCCGCCTGCAGGGGGATGTGGCGCCGGGCGCAGGTCTCCTGCGCCGCGGAGCCGGCCAGCGAGCCGCCGGTCAGGGTCACCGCTGCCACCGCCGGGTCGGCCATCGCCTGCGCGGCCTCGCGACGGCCGCCGGCCACGACGCTCACGAGGCCTTGCGGGAAGCCGGCTTCCGCGATCAGCTCCGCCAGCCGCTCGGAGACTGCCTGCGCGGCCGGCGCCGGCTTCCAGAGCACCGCATTCCCGTAGGCGAGCGCGGGGGCGAGCTTGCCGAGCGCGATGTAGACGGGGCTGTTCCAGGGCGTGATCAGCGCCACCACTCCCAGCGGGCGGCGGCGCAGCTCGGCGACGTCCCCGACAGGCTCCCTCGCCGGAGCCTCGGCGTGGCGGGCCACCGCCTCGAGCATCTGCGCCGTGCGCCGCACCTCGACGCCGCCGTAGCGCACCGGCTTGCCGATCCGCTCGGCCATCTCGCGGGCGAGCGAGCCGGCCTCCGCCTCCAGGCGCTCGCCCAGCGAGCCGAGCAGGCGGCCGCGCTCGCCCTGCCCGGTCGCGGCCCACGGCGCCAGCGCGGCCTTGCAGTGCTCGGCTGCCTCGCGCACCGCGTCGCCCCTGCGAGGCGGGGCGCCGTTCGCGCGAGCGCCAAGCTCGCCGAGCACGGCCTCGACGGGCAGGAAGCGGGCAGCGCGCGACTCGAGGTAGCGGCGAGTGATCGCGGCATGCACGGGATCGTCGCTGGCGATGGCATCGTCGGCCACCCAGACCTCGAGCCCGTCGCGCTCGTAGGCCTCGAGCACCGCCTGGCGCACGCAGCCGTGGAGGTGCACGCCGGCGACCACCACGCGCGCCGGGCGGCGATCGGCCAGCAGGCGATCGAGGTCGCCGCCGGCGGCGAAGGCGCCGCCGAAGGACGTCTTGTGCACCACCGCCTCGCCCTCGGCCGGCTCGAGGCCAGCCGGGGGCGCGTGGCCGGGGGTGCCCTCCTCGCACAGCCAGCGGCCCTGGCTCTTCCAGTGCGGCATGCGCCGGTCGTCGCCGCGGGAGACCGTGGTCCACACGTGAGCCACGGGCTGGCCCAGCTCGCGCCAGCCCGCGAGCAGCTCCGCGGCCTGGCGCGTGGTCGCGCCCGCCGACGGTTCGAGGCCGGGGGCCGCGAGGTAGTCGTTC
>DAIMGB010000296.1:0-2766 GCA_036724195.1 Thermoleophilaceae bacterium | reverse complement strand
TCATGAACACCTTGGACGGTGGGCGGATCAGCGTGAGCGCGATGGGCGTGGGCCTGGCGCAGGGGGCTTTGGACGAGGCGCTCTCGTACGCCAAGGAGCGGCGCGCCTTCGGCCAGCCGATCGCCAAGTACCAGGCGATCCAGGCCAAGCTCGCCGACATGTCAGCCGAGATCGAGGCCGCGCGGCTGCTCACCTACAAGGCGGCTCTGGAGAAGGACGCCGGCAAGAACTTCACGCTCACCGCCGCGCAGGCCAAGCTGAAGACCGGCCGCCTGGCCGTGCGGGCCTCAGAAGAAGCGGTTCAAATCCACGGGGGCTACGGGTACATCGAGGAGTATCCGGTCTGCCGCTTCTATCGCGACGCGAAGATCCTCACCATCGGCGAGGGCACCGACGAGGTGCTGCAGATGGTGATCGCACGGCAGCTCGGGTGCTGACGTGAGCGCCCCGTTCGAGCTGCGCAACCGCAGCGGCAAGGAGATCCGCAGCCCGAGGGGTTGGGGGAAGCGGACGAAGGCCGGCCTAGCCCGATCGTGGACGAGCGACCATGGGCTCGAGGCCCTGCGCCTGCTGCTCGACGAGGTGACCGGCACGGCCGGCTTCGAGGTCAAGCGCGGCGTCGCCGGGGTGCAGACGAGCTTCGACGCCTTCAGAGGCCCGCACATTCACGACCTGCTGCTCATCGGCCAGGCCGGCGGCGGCATCACCGTTGTGGGCATCGAGGGCAAGGGCGACGAGAGCTTCGGGCAGAAGCTGGGCGAGCACCGGAGCGCGGCCCGCCGGAAGATCGGCAAGAACGAGCGCACCAACGCGCTCGACCGCATGCAGGGCCTGACGAACGCGATCGCCGGCTGGGAGGCGGGTGCCGACCCGCGCCGGCTCGAGCTCCGGTACCAGCTGTTCAGCGCGGTGGCGGGCACCGTGGCCGCGGCGGTGGACGCGCAGGCCGACCAGGCGGTGCTCTGCATCCACGAGCTGCTCACCAAGCGCATCGACGAGGACAAGCGCAAGCGCAACGACAAGGACCTCCGCGACTTCATCCACGCGGCCTTCGGCAAGACCGTGACCGGGGATGACGAGTCATGGATCGTCGGGCCCTTGGCGCTCCACGGCGGGAGCGAGCGCATCCCAGCCGCGATCCCGCTCTACATCGCGAAGCTCAGCACCCCACCCGCCGGCGGCTAGCTCACTTCGGCGGCAGGCTCGAGGCGAACTCCTCGCCGCGCCTGATCCAGCGCTCCAGGTCGGCATCCTCGGCGATCGCTTCGGGTGAGACCTGCAGCCAGCCGCTCATCGTGCGGCTTCCCATCGACATCAGGCCGGCACCGGGCTCGGACAGCAGCTGGTCGCCGAGAGTCGGGTCCATGCGGACCATCAGACTGCCGCCGCGGGCTCCGACGCACATGTTCCCGCTCACGAGAAAGGCGATTCCGCCGAACATCTTGCGCTCGTCGACATCGTCGCGCGAGGCCAGCACCCCGCGGATCCGCTCGGCCAGCTGCTCGTCGTAGGCCATGGCCTCAGTATTGCTTGAGCTCGCGAACGACTTCCGGGCCAACCGCCATCCAGGCCGGCACCAGGCCCCATAGCCGCCCCTTCGCGAAGTTGTAATCGGCAAGCAGGTCAGCCCAGGGCTTATGGGCGATGAGGCGGCCGAAGCCGAACTCGAACGCGACGGTCATCCCGAGCCAGGCGGCGCCAATGGTCGCCGCGTCCCGACGGTCCGCCAGCGGCCAGCGCCGCTCCAGCGCCCATGTGTAGGCGACCAGCGAGCCGAGCAGCGTGGCCGTGGAGAGCTGGTGCGCGCGCAGCTCACCGATCCGGCCCGCGTAGAACTTGTCGCGGGCCGTGCCGTTCACCACGCCCAGCACGGCGCCGCCGAGCCAGGCCACTGCGTACCTGCCGAGCATGGCCACAGTCTGGCCCCCGCTACGGTCCCGCGCCATGCGCCGCGCCGCCGCTCTCTGGCTGCTGCTGTTCGCCGCCTACGCCTCCACGCTCGGGCTCCACGCGTTCAGCAATTCGGACTACGCCGGGAACGAGCCCCACTACCTGCTCGCGGCCAAGTCGATCGTCGATGACGGCGACGTCGACGTTCGGGACGAGTTCGCCTCGCATGCCTATCGCGACTTCTACCCGCGGCCACTCGAGCGGTATGGGCGGCTCACCAAGGGGCGGCTGAACGAGCCGCACGGAGTGGGCTTCCCGCTGCTGATCGCCCCGGCCTTCGCGATCGGCGGCGCGAAGGGCGTCGAGCTGTTCCTGGCGGCGATCGCCGCGCTCGGGGTGGTGTTCGCCTACCGGCTGGCGCTCAGGGTCGTGCCCGACCCGTGGGCGCTCGGGGCGGCTGCCGCGGTGGGGCTGTCGCCGCCGTTTCTCGCCTACGGGACGGCGGTCTATCCCGACCTGACGGCCGGGGCGATGCTGGCGGCCGCCGCGCTGCTCGCCCTCAAGCTCGATGCGCAGCCGTCGCGAAGGGCCGCGTTCGCCTGCTTCGGCCTGCTCGGCGCGCTGCCGTGGCTAGACACCAAGTTCGTGCTCGCCGGCCTGGTGGTGGGCGCCCTGGGCGCGCGCGGGCTGTGGCGGGCGCGGCGGCGCACGCTCGCCATAGGCGTGGTCGAGCTCTCCCTCTTCAGCGTGACCCTGTTCGTGGCCATCAGCGAGGGGATCTACGGCGGGCTGACCCCGTACGCCGCGGAGCCGGGCGGCCAGAGCCCGACCGGCGCCACGTTCCCCGGCGGCTACTTGGACCGCGCCTACCGGGCC
>DAIMGB010000295.1:0-2787 GCA_036724195.1 Thermoleophilaceae bacterium | reverse complement strand
GTGGGCGTGGGCTCGCCGGGCGCCGTGGACGCTGAGGCCGGCACCGTGGCCGAGGCCCGCAACATCCCCGAGTGGAGCGACGAGCCCTATCCGGTGGGCCCTGAGCTGGCCAAGCGCACCGGCGTGCCGGTGGTGCTCGGCAACGACGTGCAGGTGGCCGTCGAGGCCGAGTACGAGCTCGGCGCCGCCGAGGGCAGCCACTCGCTGCTGGGCGTGTTCTGGGGCACCGGCGTGGGCGGCGGGATCATCCTCGACGGCGAGCCGTGGCTGGGCCGCGGCGCGGCGGGCGAGATCGGCCACATGGTGGTCAAGAAGGGCGGCGCGCGCTGCCCCTGCGGGCGGCTGGGCTGCATGGAGGCCTACGCGGGACGCGGGGCCATGGAGGCGCGGGCGCGCGAGCTCGCGGACAAGGGTCGCGAGACCGTGCTGTTCGAGATCATGGAGGAGCGCGGCCGCGACCGGCTGGCGAGCGGCATCTGGGAGCGCGCGCTGAAGGCCGAGGACGAGCTGGCGATCGAGCTCATCGAACGGGCGCTCGAGGCGCTCGGCGCGGGCGTCGCCTCCGCGGTCAACCTGCTCGACGTGGAGACCGTCGTGATCGGCGGCGGCCTGGGCACGCGCTTGGGCGAGCCCTACGTGAAGCGGATCCAGGAGGAGATGCAGCCGCACCTCTTCGTGGACGACCGCCCGCCGGCCGTGCGCCTGGCGGCTCTGGGCGACCTCGGCGGGGCGACCGGCGCCGCGCTTTTAGTTGGCCGCCGGTCCATGTCGTAGCTTGGAGGCGTGCAGTACGTCACTCTGCCCCCGGGGCATGAGGAGCGCGATTTCATCCTGGCCAGCCGGATTTTCGATGAGCTGGGACTCGAGGAACTGCACGTGTTCTGGACCCCGCGGCGGCCGCCGCTCCCGAGCCCGGCCCGCAGGCTCCCCGGGCGCGACCCGTTCGGCCTGCCCGGGCTCATCGGGCTCATCGGGCTCGTGGCCACCCAGGTCGGCAAGCGCCTGCAGCGCTAGCGGGCCGCGCCCATGAGCCGCGCGTTCGCGCCCGGGCGCGTGAACCTGATCGGCGAGCACACCGACTACAACCTCGGCCTCTGCCTGCCGTTCGCGATCGAGCGAGGCGTGACCGTGAGCGCCGAACCGCTGCCCGGCGAGCGCTTCGAGGCGCTCGCCACCGACGTCGGCGAGCGCGACGGCTTCGACCGCGGCGATCGCTCGCCGGCCGAGGGCTGGCGCGCCTTCGTCCGAGGCATGGTGGCCGAGCTCGGCGCCGCGGGACACGACGTGCCGGCGGCGCGGCTCACGATCGAGGGCGACCTGCCGCGCGGCAGCGGGCTCGCATCCTCCGCGGCGCTGGAGGTGGCCCTGGCGCTGGCGTTGGTGGCCCAAGCCGGCGAGCCCGAGCCCGACCGGGTCGACCTCGCCCGGCTCTGCTCGCGAGTGGAGAGCGAGTGGGCCGGCGCCCAGACGGGGCTGCTCGACCAGTTGGCCGTGCTGCTGGGCGCCGCGGGCCACGCACTGCTGCTGGATTGCCGCAGCCTCGAGACCGAGCAGGTACCGCTCGAGTTGGGCGGCTGGAGACTCGTCACGCTCGACTCGGGTGCGCAGCACTCGCACGCCGAGTCGGGCTACAACGAGCGCCGCGAGGAGTGCCGGCGGGCCTGCGAGCTGCTGCACGTGGAGTCGCTGCGCGAAGCGCGCCTCGAGGACGCCGAGCGCCTGCCGCCGCCGCTCGACCGCCGCACGCGCCACGTGCTGTCCGAGAACCAGCGCGTCGAGGAGGCGGCCAGCGTGCTGCGCCACGGCGAGCTGGCCGCCCTCGGGCCCCTGCTCGACGCCTCGCACGCGAGCCTGCGCGACGACTACGAGGTCTCGGTGCCTGAGGTGGAGGCCGCCGTGGCCGCCTGCAAGGAGGCCGGCGCGAGCGGCGCGCGAATCGTGGGCGGCGGCTTCGGCGGCGCGGTGCTGGCGCTGTTCCCGCCCGGCTCAGAGCCGCCGCGGGAGGCACTGGAGGTGCGGCCGGGCCCCGCGGCCAGGCTCGTCGAGGACGCTCCGGCCGGCGAGAGCTAGGTGCCCGGCGCCCGGCGCAGGCGCCCCGAGCCCGGCCCCTCCTCGCCCTCCTCGATGTCCGTGAACGGGCGCGAGAAGGCCCAGACGAGGAAGAGCACGCCGGCCACGAGGATCGCCAGCCCGGCGTAGAGGTTGATGTTCACGCCAGCGGCCTGGTGCTTGTCGGCGTCGCTGCCGAAGATGCCGGCGGCCGTGATCAGCAGGCCGTAGACCAGCAGCACGCCGCCGATGATGCGGCGGATGTCGAGCAGGTTGGCGGCCCTCTTGGCCTCCTCCTCGCTGATCTGCGGCTGGTCTGGGTGGTTCGGCTGGTCCGTGCCCTCCACCGGCGCCTCCTAGATGAAGATGATATTGAGGATCACGACGAGGGCGAGCGCCCCTGCCGCCAGCACGATCGGGTTGCGCCACCAGATCTTGTCGCGGCCGCTCGCGACCTCGCGGTCGCTCTTCGGCGTGAGCGACCAGACCAGGCCGCGCAGCTCGTTCTCGGGTCTCGGCTTGGTGAAGAGGGTGACTGCCACGGTGACGATCACGTCCGCGGCGAACGCGATGCCCGCGCCCCAGAAGTCGGCCGCGATCGGCGAGCCGAACGAGATCGTGCCCTTCGAGTAGAGCAGGTGGTTCAGGAAGGCCCCGAGCGTGCCCGCGATCAGCCCGAAGAAGCCGCCCCAGGCGGTGGTGCGTTTCCAGAACATGCCCACGAGGAAGGTCGCGAAC
>DAIMGB010000294.1:0-2806 GCA_036724195.1 Thermoleophilaceae bacterium | reverse complement strand
CGCGGCCGCGGCGCCGTGCAGCTCGAGGTGACAACCGCCGAGGACCGCACAGATGCCCACGGCTTTTACGAGCGGCTGGGCTTCGAAGAGCGCCCCCGCCGCTACGTCCTCGAACTGCGCACGTAGGAAAACCGAAGCACGGCCGTGGCGCGTGTGGCCGCGGGCAGCCCGCGGGTCCGGACGATTCCTAAGGGACGCGGTTGGGCATTCTCATCCGGATGCCGGCTCTGAGCTCGGCCGATAGCTAAGCGTCAGCATCCGGACATGCCGCGGGCGCGTGAGCACGAAGAGCACCGTCTCCGCCACGTCGTCACCGCTCATCATGCCCTCGAGCTCGGGCATGTCGGGCGTGCGCCCCCGGCCCATCGCAAAGTCGGTGGCCACCCCGCCGGGGCAGATGCTCGTGCAGCGCACGCCCTGCTCGTGCAGCTCGTGGTCGAGCGCCCGCATGAAGCCCACCTGGCCGAACTTGGAGGCGCAGTAGACGGCCTCCTTCGGCAGCCCGCGCAGGCCGGCCACGGACGCCACCGTGACGATGTCCGCCGCGTCGCTCTCCAGCAGGTGGGGCAGCGCCGCCCGCACCGCGTAGAGGGTGCCCTTGAGGTTCACGTCCACCATCTCCTCGAGCTGCTCCGGCGGCAGCTCGAGATAGGGGCCGTAGGCACCCACCCCGGCGTTGTTCACGAGCACGTCCAGCCGCCCGTGCTCCTCCACCGTGCGCGCCACCGCGGCGTCGACCTGCGCCGAGTCGGTCACGTCGCACTCGATGCCCACGGCGCCGTCCAGGCCGAGGTCGTCGCCGCTGCGCGACGCAAGCCCCAGCTTGGCTCCCTCCCCCGCCAGCAGGCGGGCGGTGGCGGCGCCGATTCCGCGGCTGGCACCGGTGATAAGAGCAACACGGTCGCGCATCGGGTAGTTCTTATCGCATGGCGCAAGCAGACATCGAAAACTTCGTAGCCGGAAAGCCCACGACTGGGAACGGAGGCGAGCGCCTGGACGTGCTCGATCCGGCCAGTGGCGAGCTGCTGACGCGCGTGCCGCTGTCGGGAAAGCCGGAGGTGGACGTCGCGGTCCGGGCCGCCGCCGAGGCCTTTGAGTCGTGGCGCGAGGAGCCGGTCACGCGCCGGGCGCGGCGGATGTTCCGCCTGCAGGTGCTGCTCGAGGATCACCTCGACGAGTTGGCGCTGCTCGTTACCCGCGAGAACGGCAAGCACCTCGACGAGTCGGTCGGCGAGCTGCGGCGCGGCATCGAGGTCGTCGAGCTGGCGGCGGGCATGACCACCTTGATGAAGGGCGAGACGCTCGACCAGGTGGCGGCCGGCGTGGACGTGTCGATGCACCGCTTCCCGCTCGGCGTGGTAGGCGCGATTACGCCATTCAACTTCCCCGGCATGATCCCGCTCTGGTTCGCGCCTTTGGCGATCGCCGCCGGCAACGCCTTCGTGCTGAAGCCCTCGCAGCGCACGCCGCTGACCGCCAACCGCATCGCCGAGCTGTTCGCCGAGGCTGGCTTCCCCGACGGCGTCTTCAACGTGGTGCACGGAGCGCAGGAGACGGTCGAGTCGCTGATCGACCACGAGCTGGTGCGAGCGATCTCGTTCGTGGGCTCCGCGCCGGTGGCGCGCAAGGTCTACGAGCGCGCCGCGCTGCGCGGGAAGCGCGTGCAGGCGCTCGCCGGCGCCAAGAACCACCTCGTGGTGATGCCGGACGCCGAGCTCGACAGCGCGCTGCCGGCCGTGTTCGCCTCGGCGTTCTCGAACGCGGGCCAGCGCTGCCTGGCCGGCTCCGTGGCCGTCGGCGTGGGCGGCGTGGCCGACGGCGTGCTCGACGGGCTGGCGCGGATGGCCCGCGACGCGCGCACCGCCGCCGGCGACGAGCCCGGCACCAAGGCCGGCACCGCCGTCACGCCGGTCACCTCACGCGAGGCACTCGAGCGCATCACGGGCTACATTGAGCTGGGCGAGCGCGAGGGCGCCGAGCTCGTGGTGGACGGGCGCGGCGGCGACGGCGAGGGCTTCTTCCTCGGCCCCACGCTGTTCGATGGGGTCACACCCGACATGACGATCGCCCGCGACGAGATCTTCGGGCCGGTGCTGGCGCTCGAGCGCATGGACGACCTCGACCAGGCGATCGCGGCGATCAACGCCTCTGAGTTCGGCAACGCGGCGGCCATCTTCACCCGCGACGGCGGCGCCGCCCGCAAGTTCGTGCGCGAGGTGGAGGCCGGCATGTTGGGCGTGAACGTGTCGGTTCCGGCTCCGGTGGCCTACTTCCCCTTCTCCGGCTGGAAGGGCAGCTTCTACGGCGACCTGCACGCCACCGGGCGCGACGGCGTTGAGTTCTACACCGAGAAGAAGGTCGTCACGACGCGCTGGCCCTAGGCGCCTTTACGACAGCGGCGCAAGCCGCATGTCCGGGGAGGCGAAGTACCAGATTAGGAACAGCACCAGAGCGATCAGCGCCGAGATCGTCATGGCGAGGTCGATCAGCCGCACCGGGCGCCGTGGCCCACCCTTGCCCCTGCGCTCCGCCCCCAGGCTCTCGCGCCACGAGGGGGGCGAGGGCCGGACGCCACCCTCTCCGCGCAGCGACTCGTAGAGAGCGTTGACGCGGTAGAGCGCCCACGCCCCCAGGCCCATCGCGGCCGGAATCGCGAGCAGTGCGAACAGGACGCCGCGCACGGAGTCGCTCGTCACCCGGCTCGCGAGCCAGAAGGTGGCGATGGGGATGGCGATCCACAGTAGCCCGGATCCGAGCACGACCACGGCGGCGAGCAGGTATCCGGCCATCCGCTGGTGGGGCGACA
>DAIMGB010000293.1:2156-2822 GCA_036724195.1 Thermoleophilaceae bacterium | reverse complement strand
CCCGAACGAGGAGCCGCTGCGGATCGAGTGCCGCCACTTCCTGGAGCGGATCGCGGACGGCGACGAGCCGCGCTCGGGCGGCGAGAGCGGCCTGCGCGTGGTGCGCGTGCTGGCCGCTCTCCAGGAGTCGCTCGAGGAGAGCTCCCGTGTTGCAGCCGTCTGAGCGCGCCCCGGGGCTGCTGCTGGGGGAGGGGGTCGAGCTGCCCGAGAGCGTCGAGCTCGGCGGGCACGTCGTGATTCACGCCGGGACGGTGATCGGCGAGGGGGCGCGCGTCCAGGACGGCGTGGTGATCGGCAAGCCGCTGGCCCTCGGTCCGCGCTCGATGGCCTCACGCGAGGCGCCACCGCCCGCGACGATCGGCGCGGGGGCCACCGTTTGCGCGGGCGCGGTGGTGGTGGCCGGCGCCCGGATCGGCCCCGGCGCAGTGATCGGCGACCAGGCGCACGTGCGCGAGCGGGCCGTGATCGGGGAGGGCACCGTGGTCGGTCGCGGCACCGCGGTGGACAACGACGTGACCATCGGCTCAGCCGTGCGGATTCAGACCGGCTGCTACATCACGGCCTTCACGACGGTCGAGGACGAGGTCTTCGTCGCGCCCGGCGTGACCACCACCAACGACAACACCATGACCCGCCACGCCCGCGACCACGAGCTGCTGGGCCCGA
>DAIMGB010000293.1:0-2146 GCA_036724195.1 Thermoleophilaceae bacterium | reverse complement strand
AAGCTTCGCCGCGCCTGCCGCATCGGCGGCGGCGCGGTGATCGCGCCCGGCGTCGAGGTGGGGGAGGAGGCCTACGTGGCCGCCGGCGCCGTGGTGGTGGCCGACGTGCCCCCGCGCGCCGTGGTGATGGGCGTGCCGGCCCGGCAGGTGCGTGAGGTGCCCGACGAGGACCTTCTGGAGCGCTGGCGGTGATCGGCCGGCGCCGCCGGCAGCGGCTCGAGCCCGACCGCGGCACGCTGATGCTCGCCGTGGTGGCCGGCGGGACCGTCCTGGCCGTCCTGGCCGGCGAGCTGGGGCGCGTCTGGCATCGCGGCTCGGCACCGCTGCCCGGTGAGACCGACGACGTGCTCACCGCCGCAGAGGAGGCCGTGGCCGAGACCGCCCAGGTGGCCGTGGCCGGCTACCAGGAGGTGTCGGGCCGCGAGAACGCCATGTTCAATCTGCTCAGCGCTTTCGTGGCCACCTTCCTCACCGCCCGCTTCGTGACCTTCCGCCTGCGCCGGGCCTCCCGCGTCGGCCCGTTCCGCGACTTCCGGCTCGGGCGCCGACGCATCCACCACTTCGTGCCCGGGATCATTCTCGCGTTCGCAGCCGGCGGCGCGGCCATCGTCACCCGTAACGAGGACGTCGAGCCGCTGCTCGCGGTGCCCTTCGGCGTCGGCCTCGGGCTCACGCTCGACGAGTCGGCCCTGCTGCTCGACCTCGAGGACGTCTACTGGACCCGCGAGGGCCTTCTGAGCGTGCAGATCACGCTCGCGGTCATGTCGCTGCTTGCCGCGCTGGCGCTCGGCCTGCGCTTCCTGCGCCGCGGTGAGGAGCTGGTGCTCGAGGGCAACGAGCTGGCTCCGCTCATATCCGGCTGAGGCCTGGCACGCCGGGCCGGTGTCGTCCAGGGCTGGTTCAATGCCGCCATGGAATCCGGCACGCCTCCGCCAGACCGTCCCTCCGAGCCCGGGTGGCAGCCGCCCGTGCCCGCCGGACCGAAGAACCCGGCCGGACCGAAGAACCCGGCCGGTGGGCCTGAGCTGCCTGCGGGCCCCCAGTCGCCGGCGGGACCGCAATGGCAGCAGCCGCCCGGGGGCTGGCACGCCCCGCCCGCACCGGTGCCGAGCGCGTGGGCGGGCACACCGCTGGCCGGCTGGGGCAGCCGCGTCGGGGCGACCTTGCTCGACTGGTTGATCATGGCCGTCGCCGTGGTCCCGCTCGTGTTGATCGTGGTCGCGATCGCGGCGGGCAGTCATACCGGCGCGATCGCTACGGGGGGCATCGCCGGACTCGGGTACCTCGCGGCCCTGGCCTTCTACGCGCCTGTCCTGATGGCCCGCGAAGGCGCCCACAACGGGCAGACCTGGGGCAAGCAGATCGTGGGCATTCGTGTGGTGCGCGACCGTGGCCAGCCGTTCGAGTTGGGTTCCGCGTTCGTTCGCGAGTTCGTTGTCAAAGGTCTCCTGTTCGGCGCGGTCGGGAGCTTCTTCCTATCCATCCCAACCCTCTTGGACTGGCTCTGGCCGCTCTGGGACGACGAGAACCGCGCCCTGCACGACATGGTCATCTCGACCCACGTGTTGCGCACCTAAGCTCGGGGCATGCGAGCTTTCACACTCAACGAATTCGAGCTGCCTCCGGCTCTCCGCGACGACCTGCCCGAGCCGGAGGCCGGCGACGGCCAGCTGGTGGTCCGGGTGACCGCCTCCGCGGTCAATCCGGTGGACTCGGCCATCGCGGGCGGGATGCTCAGGGGCATGGCCGACTATCGCTTCCCGGTCGTCCTTGGTCGCGACTTCGCCGGCACCGTGCAACGCGTCGGCTCGGGCGCCGGCGACTACCAGGAGGGCGACGAGGTCTACGGCTTCATCTCGCACGTGGACCCGGACGTGCACAACGGCAGCTGGACCGAGCTGGCGGTCGTTCCGGCCGACGGCTTCGTGGACCGCAAGCCCGCCGCCGTTGGCTGGCCTGAGGCAGGCGTGGCACCGCTGGCGGCCCTCACCGCGATTGGCTGCGCCGACGCCCTCGAGCTCGGCCACGGCGACGTGCTGCTCGCGGTCGGCGCCACGGGCGGCGTCGGGAGCTTCGCCGTCCAGCTGGCCGTACGGGCCGGGGCGCAGGTCATCGCCGCCGCGCTCCCCGAGGACGAGAGCTACCT
>DAIMGB010000292.1:0-2822 GCA_036724195.1 Thermoleophilaceae bacterium | reverse complement strand
GGTCCTTGACGCGACCGCCGCGGATCAGCACGACCGAGTGCTCCTGCAGGTTGTGGCCCTCGCCCGGGATGTAGGAGGTGACCTCCATGCCGTTGGTCAGGCGCACGCGTGCGACCTTGCGCAGCGCGGAGTTCGGCTTCTTGGGCGTGGTCGTATACACGCGCGTGCAGACCCCGCGGCGCTGTGGCGCGGCGATCCGCTTCTTCCGGCCCTGGCCGGACTTCAGGCCTGGCGTCGCGAGCTTGTTCTTCGGCTTGCGACGGCCCTTCCTGACCAGCTGATTGATGCTTGGCATGCGGCGGGTGATGGTAGCAACGCGCCGAGGGCGCGGGCTTGGGCCTGCGGCGCCGAGCCTGGCGCTAGCTGCCCTGGGCGGCCGCGCGAAGCGGCGCCGGAGTGAGAGCTGCCGCGACGATGACCAGCACGAAGGCGAAGGCCTGGATGACGATGCCGAGCGGATCGTGGGGGATCGGGTCGCCGAAGACGAGGATGCCGCCGCTGATGGCCGACACGTTGGCCGCCGCGCTCGTGAGGGTGATGACCGGGACCGCCTCGCCGATCTGCAGGCCGCGGGCCGAGGAGTAGAAGGCGAGCACCGAGGCGACGACGCAGGTGAGCATCCAGGGCGAGACCAGGCCCATGAGGCCCTCGCCGCCGACCGAGTGGGTGAGCGCCTTGATGGCGACGTCGGAGACGCCGAAGAGGATGCCGGCCGCGGCGCCGAGCATGACGCCGTGGTGCTCGTGGTTGCCGAGCGTGGGCGAGAGCACCAGGAAGGCGCCGACGGCGAGCAGGAAGGACTCGAAGGCGATCATGCCCGCCAGCGAGTAGCTGGAGTGCGCGCCGGTCTGGGTGGGCAGCGTGACCGCCAGCAGCACCAGGCCGAGGGCCGTGAGGCCGACGCCCAGCCACTGGCGGGTGCCGACGCTGCAGCCGAAGAAGCGCTCGGCGAGGACGGTGAGGAGCACCAGCCCGCCGGAGATGACCGCCTGCACCAGCGACAGCGGGGCAAGCGCCATGGCGCCCACGTGGAAGATCCATCCGCCGATCGCAACGAACATGCCGATCGCGAACCACTTGGAGCTCCAGAGCCCGATCGCGCTCTTGATTGGGTGCTTGAGCGTGACGGCGGGAGCGGCGCACGCGCCACGGTGCTTCAGCAGGAAGCCGAAGTTCGTGGCCAGCGCGCACAGGACCGCCAGCAGGATGCCTAGTTGCAGAGTCATAAGAAAGGAGCGGCGGTGTCCTTACCGCCTATTCGAGCTATCGGCTAAAGCGCCTCCTGCCTTAGCCCCAAGTCCAGAGAATCGTCAAGCTGGTGCATACCGCTGTGACGAAAGAATGAAACCTGTGCGACGTAAGGAACTCGTAAAACCGCTCCTGTTCGTCGATGTCGACGGTGTCCTCAGCCTGTTCGGATTCGCTGAATTACCAGGTCCTTTGAGCTGGGTGGACGGGGTGGCGCACTACATCCCGCCGGACTCCGGCCCGCGTCTCGAGCGCCTGGCCGAGCGCTACGACCTGGTGTGGGCGACCGGCTGGGAGGAGAAGGCGAACGAGTACCTCCCCCACCTCCTGCGGCTGCCCTTCCGCGAGCTGCCCACACTGGCGTTCGACGGCCTAGCGGTTTTCGGAACCGCGCATTGGAAGCTCGGTGCGATCGACGAGTACGCCGCCGGCCGACCGCTGGCCTGGATCGACGACTCGATGGACGAGGAATGCAGGGAGTGGGCGCGCTCCCGCGGCGCGCCCACCCTGCTTATCGAGACTGAATCGCCCGTCGGTCTAACCGACGAGCACGTCGAGCATCTGCTCGCCTGGGGGGCGTAGTCGGGCAAGCACTCGGCTCGGCCGAGTGCGCGCCTTCCGCTTACCCCTCCGAGTCGCCGTCGGTGGTGGTCGGCAGGTCGGCCAGCTCGCCGAAGCCGCCGTCGTCGCCGTTGCCGTCGCCGAGGCCGAAGCCCTCGATCTCGCCGGACTCGGTCAGGCCCAGCTCGGCTGCCAGCTCTGACTCGTCGAGCAGGCCGATCTCGTCCGGCGCGGTGCGCCGGATCGGCTCGGTGGGCTCGATCTCCAGCCTGCGGTAGCGGCGAAGGCCCGTGGCCGCCGGGATCAGCTTCCCGATGATCACGTTCTCCTTCAGGCCCAGCAGGCGGTCGGTCTTGCCCTCGAGCGCGGCATCGGTGAGCACCTTCGTGGTCTCCTGGAAGGAGGCCGCCGAGAGGAAGCTGTCGGTGGCGAGAGAGGCCTTGGTGATGCCGAGGATGATCTCCTCGAACTCGGCCTGCTCCTTCCTCGACTTCTTCGTCGCGGCGTTGGTGCGCGCGAGCTCGTGCCGGTCGACGAACTGGCCCGGCAGGTAGGTCGTGTCGCCCTTCTGGTCGACACGGACCTTCTTCATCATCTGGCGGATGATGATCTCGATGTGCTTGTCGTTGATGTCCACGCCCTGCGACTTGTAGACCTTCTGGACCTCGCCGAGCAGGTACAGCTCGGTGTTGGTCCGCCGCTCGAGCTGGTCCTCGCCGCCGAAGGCGAGGATGTCGTGCGGGTAGATCGAGCCCTCGTTGAGCTGGTCGCCCGGCTCCACGCGCTGCCCCGACTCCACCAGGAGCCGCGTGCGGCGCGGGAAGCTGTACGCGTGCTCCTCGCCTGAGTCGTCGGTGATGGCGACCTTGAAGCCCTTGTCGGTCTCCTCGACCGCCGCCTTGCCCTCGACCTGCGAGAGCTCGGCCAGGCCCTTTGGCTTGCGGGCCTCGAACAGCTCCACGACGCGCGGGAGGCCGTGCGTGATGTCCGCGCCGGCGACGCCGCCGGTGTGG
>DAIMGB010000291.1:0-2832 GCA_036724195.1 Thermoleophilaceae bacterium | reverse complement strand
CTACCAGGAGGACGAGTGGGGCTTCGACGAGGAGTTCGCCGACCTGGTCGAGCCGGTGTTCGACTTCCTCTACGACAGCTGGTGGCGCGTGACCCCGACCGGCGTGCAGAACGTGCCCGCGCACGGCCGCGCCCTGCTCGTGTCGAACCACGCCGGGATCCTCCCGTGGGACGGCACGATGATCGCAACGTCGATCCTGCGCGAGCACCCCCTGCCGCGCCACCCGCGCTTCCTCGTGCTGAACTGGGCCTTCGACCTGCCCTGGATCTCGATACTGCTGCGCAAGGTCGGCGGCGTGGTGGCCTCGCCCTACAACGCGCTGCGCCTGCTCGAGCAGGACCAGCTCGTCGCGGTCTTCCCCGAGGGCGTGAAGGGAGCCGGGAAGGACTTCAAGGACCGCTACCGCCTCCAGCGCTTCGGCCGCGGCGGGTTCGTGGAGATCGCGCTGCGCACCGGCGCGCCGCTGGTGCCGGTGGCGGTGGTGGGCAGCGAGGAGATCTACCCGAAGATCGGCGAGCTGCCGCTGCTGTCGCGGCTGATCGGCGCGCCCTACTTCCCGGTCACCCCGACCTTCCCGCTGCTCGGCCCGCTCGGCGTGGTCCCGCTGCCCTCACGCTGGCGGATCGAGTTCTGCGAGCCGATCGACACCTCGGGCTACGGGCCCGAGGCGGCGGCCGACCGCGCCCTCGTGTTCGAGCTCTCCGAGCGCGTGCGGGAGACGATCCAGCAGAAGGTCTACGAGAACCTGGTCAAGCGAGGCCCGGCCTTCCTCTAGCCAGCGGCTAGGGCTGCACGACGTTGTGCAGCTCGCGGGTCGTGAACCGCGGCTCGATCCCCTCCGGCAGGTTCGGCTTGATCGTGTCCTCGTACCAGGAGTCCCAGTTCTGCTGGGCTTCCCACACCTCGGTCACGCCCCAACCGCCGTCGATCGGGCCGTTTGCATGGAGCACGAACCCCGGCTGAGCCTTCTGCTGTTCCATCAGCTGCTCGGTCATTCCGTCCACCATCTCCTGCGTCATGCCGGGAACCTCGGCGGTCATGAGTATCGCCATCTCGCTCCTCCAGTCGCGTTGGTGAACGTGAGCATCGCCGAGTCCATCTACCGAGTCAACTCGAAACTCAAGGCGCGCTGGAGCGCCGCCGCCACTCGCGCGAAGCGGGGCTGATCCGCATAGGGGTTCATATGCGGACCTAAAGCGGATCAGCTTCCCTCAAGCGCCGGGTCTAGGCGACGGCGACGGCTTTCGCGTGTAAGCATTCGCCGCGAGTCCTTCTCGCGCATGGCGGTCACTTGTCTCACTAACCGTCGGTATGCGACTGCTAGTGAGAGCAGGGTCCGGGCGCGCAACTACCGGTTTCGCGTGGAAGCGGTGGTCCCCGGACGATCCTCTTAACGCGCGTTCTGGGGCGGCCGCCAGGCGACTGTTTCGTCCCCGCAGCCACCCGCGAGAGCCCTGGCTAGAAGTGCACGCCCCGCATCAGGTAGGCCATCGCCACGGCCTCGGTTGACATCTCGTCGCCCTTGCCGTCGTCCTTCTTGTCGTCGTCCCCGCCGTCCTTCTCCTTCTTCGCGGCCTTCGAGTCCGGGAACAGGTTGTAGGCCGTGTTCAGCACGATGTCCACGGTCTTCGGCGAGATCGCGTAGAGCACCTCGCCGAAGGTGCCCAGGCGCGAGGCCTTGCGCTTCGGCTTGTCGATCATCGCGTCGCAGAGCATCATCGCGGCCTCGTCCGGGGTGAGCGTGGGGAAGGCCTTGTACATGTCGGTGGGCGCGATCATCGGGGTGCGCACGAGCGGCATGTAGATCGTCGTGAACTTCACGCCGTCGCCGACCACCTCGGGGGCGACGCAGCGCGAGAAGGCGTCCAGCGCCGACTTCGAGGCCACGTAGGCCGAGAAGCGCGGCGTGTTGGTCTGCACGCCGATCGACGACACGTTGATGATGTGGCCGCCCTTGCGGTCGCGCATGCCGGGCAGGAAGGCCAGGATCAGCTTCAGCGCGCCGAAGTAGTTCAGCTGCATCGTGCGCTCGTAGTCGTGGAAGCGGTCGTAGGACGCCTTCACGGAGCGGCGGATCGAGCGGCCGGCGTTGTTCACCAGCACGTCCACGCCGTCGTGCTCGTCGAGGATCTCCTTGGCCAGCCGGTCGATGTCGTCGAGGTCCGAGAGGTCGCACGGGTGCACGTGAGCCGTGCCGCCGCGCTCCTCGACCTGCTTGGCCACCTCCTCGAGCTTCTCGCGCGTGCGCGAGACCAGCAGCACCTCGCCGCCGGCCTCGCCGATCTTCAGCGCGGTCTCCAGGCCGATGCCGCTGGAGGCGCCGGTGATCAGCACCTTCTTGTCGCCGATCGAGCTGGACAGGCTGCGCTCGCGGAAGAGGTCCGGGTCGAGGTTGCGCTCCCAGTAGTCCCACAGCCGCGGCGCGTAGGTCGACAGCGGCGGCACCGCGATGCCGGTGCCCTTGAGCGCACGCTGGGCGTCGCGCGCGTCGAACGTGCAGAGGAAGTCGCGGTTCTCCATCGCGTCGGGCGGGATGCCGAGGTCCCGCAGCGTCGTCTCGCGGATGCGCTTGACGGTGGGCAGCGCCTTCAGCCCGGCCCGCACGGGCTTCGGGATCGCGTTCGTCATGTTCGGGTCGATGCGAATGGCGAACTGCGGCGCGTGGGCCGCCTTGGCGAACTCGTTCAGCGTCGAGCCCACGGTCATCGGCTCGGGATCCACCAGGTGGAAGGTGTCGCTCGGCAGCTCGTCGTCGGGTAGGTGGGCGATGTGGTCCATCGCCTTGGCGATGAAGTCCACCGGCACGATGTTGGTGTTGCCGCCCTCGGGGCC
>DAIMGB010000290.1:0-2936 GCA_036724195.1 Thermoleophilaceae bacterium | reverse complement strand
CTCTTGCGGGCGGCCGACGCGATCTGGCCGAGCGCGTCCCGGGCGTCGCCCATCGAGTCGACCAGGTCCTGCCTGTCGCCCTTCAGGTTGTCGGGCGGGTCCAGCGCGTCGACCTGCTTGCGCAGCGAGCCGGTGCGCGTGGCGAGCGCACCGAAGGTCTGCTCGATCTGGCGATCTGACTTCCCGGACGCGCCGGTCACCGAAGCGCCCACGTCGCGCCCGAGCTTCACGATCCGCGCGTTCAGCGGCCGGAAGTCCTGCCTGAAGGTCTTCGAATCGCTCCCACCGCAACCCACCACGAGTAGCGCGGCGGCCAGCAGCAGGGCCAGTACGTGAACGCGGCGGGGCACGGGGCGCGTCACCCTACATGCCGGTGCTGCTCGATCGGTTCATCCCGGAATACGACGTCTACGAGCGCCACACGGTCAGGGTGAAGGCCCCTCCCGAGGCCGTCATGCGCGCCGCGCGCGGCCTTCGCCCACGCGATGTCCCGCTCACCGTGATGCTGATGACGTTGCGCAGCCTCCCCGCCCTGGCGCGGCGGCGCGAGCTCCTGCTGAGCTTCAGGGAGCCGGTCATCGACCAGTTCCTGCAGGCGGGCTTCGTGCTGCTGGCCGACGAGCCGGACGAGCTCGTGCTGGGCAGCGTGGGCCGCTTCTGGAGCGCCGACGGCGACCTGAAACGGGTCGCCCGCGGCGAGTTCGCCGACTTCCACGAGCCGGGCTACGCCAAGGCCGCCATGAACTTCCGCGCCGAGAACGGCACGCTCAGCAGCGAGACACGAATCCAGGCCACCGACGACGACGCGCGCCGCTTCTTCGGCCGCTACTGGCGCGCGATCAAGTTCGGCAGCGGCGCCATCCGCGCCGAGTGGCTGCGCGCCATCCGACGGCGCGCCGAGCAGCGTTAAGCGACCTGCTCGCCCTGCTCCTGCAGCCAGTGCAGGAGGCCGCCCTGGACCAGGATCTCGCGCTCCTTCGGGGCGAAGTCGTGGCTGACCGTGAACTCGTCACCCGAGTCCTCGATCTTCACGGTGATCTCGTCGGCCCCGGACTCCAGCTCCTCCTTGACCTTCGGCAGCGACCAGCACTCGCCCACCTCGGCGCGGTCGTAGTCGGAGTCCTCCTTGAAGGTGAGGGCGAGGATTCCCTGGGCTACCAGGTTGCGGCGGTGGATGCGCGCGAACGACTTGGCGAACACGGCCTTGACGCCCAGCTGCAGCGGCGCCAGCGCGGCGTGCTCGCGCGAAGACCCCTGGCCGTAGTTCTGGCCGCCCACGATGAAGCCCTTTCCCCACTCCTGCATGCGCTTGCGGAACTCCGGGTCGCGGTGCTGGAACGTGTACTCGGCGATCGCAGGGATGTTCGAGCGGTAGGACATCACGATCACGCCGTCGGGCGCGAGGTCGCCGGTGGAGATGTTGTCCTCCTGCACTGTGGCGATCTTCGCCTCGATCGAGTCGGGCATCGGCTCGTGCTCGGGCGGGGCCTTGATGTTGGGACCGCGCGGGATCTCGATCTTCTCCGCCTCGTCCTCCGCGGCCGGGGCGAAGATGTGCACGTCGTCCACGTACGGCTTCAGCTCGGGCATCTCGAGCAGCTCCGGCGGGTCGCCATACTCACGCGGGTCGGTGATCTCGCCGTGCAGCACCGACACGGCGGCCACCGCCGGCGAGCATAGGAAGACGGAGTCCTCGGGGGTGCCCGAGCGGCCCTGGAAGTTGCGGTTGAAGGTGCGCAGCGAGTTGGCGTCCGATGGCGGCGCCTGGCCCATGCCCACGCAGGGGCCGCAAACCGGCTCGAGCATGCGCACGCCGCCCTCCACGAGCTGGCGGTAGACGCCCGACTCGGCGATGGCCACGAGGATCTGGCGCGAGCCCGGCGTGGCGGTGGCCGTGACGCTCTCGTGCACGAGCTGGCTGTCGTTGTCGGCGAGGATCGCGCCGGGCAGTGCCAGGTCCACGTAGGCCGAGTTCACCGAGGAGCCGAAGCAGACCTGCTCGATCGACGTGCCGGCCACCTCCTCGACCGGCACCACGTTGTCCGGGTTCGACGGCTTGGCCACGAGCGGCCCCAGCTCGCCCAGGTCGATCTCCACTCGCTCGTCGTACTCGCAGCCGTCGTCGGGGCCCATCTCCTCGAAGTCGTCCTCGCGCTCCTGGCGCTTCAGCCACTCGCGCGTGTTGTCGTCGGGCGGGAAGACCGCCGAGGTGGCGCCCAGCTCGGCGATCATGTTCGCGATCGTGCCGCGCTCGGGCACCGACAGGTCCTCGGTGCCGGGGCCGGTGAACTCGAAGACCTTGTTCTTGCCGCCGCTCGTCGACAGTTGGCGCAGGAGCTCCAGGATCACGTCCTTGGCCTGCACCCAGGGCCGGTCGAGCTTGTTGTCGAGGTACACCTCGACGACCTCCGGGCAGGCGATCTCGAAGGGGTAGCCGCCCATCGCCACCGCCACGTCGAGCCCGCCGGCGCCGATCGCGATCATGCCGAGCGCGCCGCTCGTGGTGGTGTGCGAGTCCGCCCCCACCAGGATGCCCCCGGGCTTCGCGTAACGCTCGATGTGCACGTAGTGGCAGATGCCGTTTCCGGGCCGCGAGTAGTCGATGCCGTACTTGCGCGCGAGCGCCTGCAGCATGCGGTGGTCGTCGGGGTTCTTGTAGTCGAGCTGGATCACGTTGTGGTCCACGTACTGGACCGCGCGATCCACCTTCACGCGCGGCACGTCCAGCTGCTCGAACTGCATGCAGGCCATCGTGCCGGTGGCATCCTGGAGCAGCGTCTGGTCCACTCGCAGCGAGATCGGCTCGCCCGGCTTAAGCTCGCCGTCGACGAGGTGCTCGCTGAGGATCTGACGGGTGAAATTCTCGGCCATCAGTGGCATCCTAGTGCTGTGACCGGCAACGTTCGCCGGTTTCCATAACCAGGGCTGAACTCGCC
>DAIMGB010000289.1:2406-2969 GCA_036724195.1 Thermoleophilaceae bacterium | reverse complement strand
AGCTCACCGGCGAGCTGGGCATGAACCTCGCCGGCGTGGAGAAGGTGTTCGAGCTCGAGGGCGAGATGGCCAGGATGCGCCGCCGCATGCGCGCGCTCGAGCGCCAGGCCGACAAGGTCCAGGAGGAGCTGCAGTCGGAGCTCGACCGCGTGCGCCGCTCGCTGAAGGCCGAGCTCGTGCCCTACGAGCCTCCCGGCAGTGCGCTCGTGCCGCTGCAACGGCGCGGCGACGGCAAGACCGTGCGCATCCAGATCCGCCGGCCCTAAACGCTAGCCCGCTATCCGGCGGGCGCAGTCGAGCGCGGCCAGCGAGTGCTGGAACGCCTCGAGCCGGTCGCCCTGGGTGCGCTGCGCGTAGCTGCGCACGCGCAAGTTGAAGCGCTTCAGCAGCCGCTGGAGCTTGGGCGCCTGCCGGTTGGCGATCCGCAGCCGGGCGCGGCGCTTCGAGCTTGCGTGCGCGCGGCTCGCCTTGCCGATCACCCGTCGCGCGGCCATCAGCGTCAGCCGCACGTCGGCACGCCCGGAGCGCGCCCGCCGCAGCCGGGCTGCATCGAGTCGCGCAAG
>DAIMGB010000289.1:0-2396 GCA_036724195.1 Thermoleophilaceae bacterium | reverse complement strand
GGCTCGTGGGCGCGCTGGCTGGCCAGCAGCGCGTGGATCTCGGGCCAGCGCTGCGAGAAGTCGCGCACGGCGGCGAACGCCGGCCGGCGCTGCACCCCGTAGCCCGGCCCGCCGCCGATCTGCTCCAGCCCCTCGTGGACGTAGTTCGGCTCCAGGTCCGCGTTGTCGCGCAAGGTCACGAACACCTGCTGCGCGCCCGCTTCGGTGAGCGTCAGCAGCGAGCGCTTCAGGTAGCCGGCCTGGGCAGGCTCGCCTCCCGTGAAGCCCGGATCCTGCTGGTAGGTGGGGTCGGCCGAGTAGCCGTGCTCGGTAACCCACAGCGGGCCGTTGAAGCCGTGGCGCTGCAGCGTGGCGCGCCAAGCTGCGACGCCGGTGGGCAGGTCCACCAAACGCCCGCGCAGGTGCATGTTCGCGATCTCGAACTTGTGGGCCGCGTCCGCGCCCGGCGTGGCGAAGACCTGGTCGATCCAGTGCGGGTTGGTGGGCGCCATCACGCCGCCCAGCACGACCTGGTCCTCGGGGGCGCGCGTCTTGATCGCGTCATGACTGGCGGAGAGCATGCGCGCGTACTGCTCTGGCGTGCCCTCGAACGCCCAGTGGCCGTCGGGCTCGTTCAGGATCTCCCAGTAGGCGATGTTCCCTCGCGCGTGCGCGGCCAGTTCGCCGGCCAGCCGGCCGTACTCGCCGGGATCCCGGGCGCCGCAGCGCCCGGCGTCGGCTCCGCGCTCCGGGCAGTCGGACACGTACGCGGGCGTGCCCAGCACGATGCCAAGTACGGGCAGCCGGTAGCGCCGCGACAACTCCATCACGTCGTCGAGCCCGCTCCAGTCGGGCTGCTGGCGCGGCCGGCCGGCGGACTCGAAGATCGGGCCCAGCTCCACGTCCACCCGTATGAACGACGCGCCCAGCGCCTTCGACTCGGCGAAGGCCCGCTCCTTCATCGCGTGGGGGGTGCAGCAGGTGTAGACCATCGCGTGCGAGGACACCGGCGAGGCCGCGCGCGCGGCAGCCGGCGCGAGCGCCATGAGCGCTCCGGTCACGCACAGCGTTCTGATCATGGCCCTCCGCACCTGCGGCCTACGATGGCAGGCTCGACCGGAAAAAGACGTAGACACACCGGGTCAATCCTGCTATACAAGGACTTAGATTTTCTATGCACGTTGACCGATTCACGCTCAAATCCCAAGAAGCCCTCGCCGCCGCGCAGCGGCTGGCCGGCGCGCGCCGAAACCCCGAGGTGGCCCCTCAGCACCTGCTGATCGCCCTGCTCGAGCAGGAGGGCGGCATCGTCGTGCCGGTGCTGCGGCGCGCGAACGCGGACCCCGAGGCCGTCCGCCGGCGCGCAAACGAAGCGCTCGACGCACTCCCCACCGTGAGCGGCGACGCCACCTCGACGCCGGCCATCGGCAGCGCCCTGGCCGGGCTGCTCGACCGCGCCGACGAGGAGGCGCGCGGGATGGGCGACGAGTACGTCTCCACCGAGCACCTGCTGCTAGCGCTCGCGTCCGACCCACAGGTGGACGCCGGCGCCGCGCGCGACGTGCTCGCCGAGACCGTCCAGCAGGTGCGCGGCCCCCACCGCGTGACCGACCAGAACCCCGAGGACAAGTACCAGGCGCTCGAGAAGTTCGGCCGCGACCTCACCGAGGCCGCCGAGCTGGGCAAGCTCGACCCGGTCATCGGCCGCGACGACGAGATCCGGCGCGTGATCCAGGTGCTCTCGCGGCGCACCAAGAACAACCCCGTCCTGATCGGCGAGCCAGGCACCGGCAAGACCGCGATCGTCGAGGGCCTGGCCCAGCGGATCGTCTCGGGCGACGTGCCCGACTCGCTGCGCGACAGGCGCGTGATCGCGCTCGACATCGGCGCGCTGATCGCCGGCTCGAAGTATCGCGGCGAGTTCGAGGACCGGCTCAAGGCGGTGCTGAAGGAGATCGCCGACGCCCAGGGCCAGATCATCCTGTTCATGGACGAGCTGCACACGATCGTTGGGGCCGGCGCCGCCGAGGGCGCCGTGGACGCGGCCAACCTGCTGAAGCCGATGTTGGCCCGCGGTGAGCTGCGCGCGGTCGGCGCCACCACCCTCGACGAGTACCGCAAGCACATCGAGAAGGACGCCGCGCTCGAGCGCCGCTTCCAGCCCGTGCTCGTGGACGAGCCGAGCGTGGAGGACACGATCGCGATCCTGCGCGGCCTGAAGGAGCGATACGAGGTGCACCACGGCGTGCGCATCCAGGACCCGGCCATCATCGCCGCGGCCACGCTGTCGCACCGCTACATCGCCGACCGCTTCCTGCCCGACAAGGCGATCGACCTGATCGACGAGGCGGCCTCGCGGCTGAAGATCGAGATCGACTCGATGCCGACCGAGATCGACGAGGTCGAGCGCCGCATCC
>DAIMGB010000288.1:2232-2973 GCA_036724195.1 Thermoleophilaceae bacterium | reverse complement strand
GTCCTGGGGCTCGAGGACCACCGGCCCCGGCGGCATCTCAAAGGTCACTGCAGGGCCTAACCGCCGAGCGCGCGGCGGACCTCGTCCTTGGTCACGGCGCCCTGCTCCGTAGCCACGCCGGCCCGCACCCGTAGGCGCGAGAGCCTTTCGGCCAGCGCGAAGGCGCTCGAGTCGAGCAGCCGCCGCAGCACCTTCTCCTGGCGCGTGCGCAGCTCCTGCTCGCGCCACAGCTCCGCGCGGCGCACGTAGGCCTCGGCAAGGTGGTGCGCGCGATTGGCCTCGAGGCGCGCCAAGTAGGTGCTGCGGTCCCAGGGGGCGAGGATCCGCTCGAGCTCGGCGGCGTATGCCGCCTCGCGCTGCCAGAGCGCGCCGAAGCCGAAGAAGGCCGGGATCACGGCCAGCTGCAGCTCTGGGTGCTGCGCGGCGAAGTCCTCGACCGCGGTGAGCACGCCGTTGCCCGCCCCTCCCTCGCGGGCGGCGGACTTCGGATAGGGCAGGCCGCCGGGCCGCGAGCCCGGGTCGCCGGGGAACAGGCCGTTGCCCTCGGGCAGGATCTCGTGGCGCGCCTCGGCGGGGATCTGCTCCGGGTCGAAGTAGTCGTCGCGGCGCGCGTGCGGCCAGGCCACGTCGTGGAACAGCAGCAGCGGCCAGCCGCCCTCCGCCACCCGCTCGGCGATCAGGCGCAGCTCCTGGGTGACCGTGTAGTGGTTGTGGTCGCCGTCTATCACCACCGCGTCCGGC
>DAIMGB010000288.1:0-2222 GCA_036724195.1 Thermoleophilaceae bacterium | reverse complement strand
CGGTCGAGCTGCACGAGGCCGTCCTGCGGCGCGGGGTCGATCGCCAGCACGCGCGCTCCGCTGCCACCCGCCCACTCCAGCAGCAGGCGGGTGAGGTCGCCGGCGAATGCGCCCACCTCGGCCACCGAGCGCGCGCCGGCGGCGTCCAGGCACGGGAGCATCAGCTCCTCGTGCTGGGCCATCGAGACCGCCCAGCGCTCGGGGTCGTTCAGGTAGGGGTCCAAGTGCGCCGGCTGGCCCGCTAGACCGCGAGCGGGGCGTATTCCGCGGGG
Organism: Thermoleophilaceae bacterium; assembly: GCA_036724195.1. Lineage (GTDB taxonomy): Bacteria > Actinomycetota > Thermoleophilia > Solirubrobacterales > Thermoleophilaceae > DATACN01. The sequence continues at coordinate 1,950 of DAIMGB010000288.1, read as the reverse complement.
AACCCTGTGCCCGCGAAGAACCAGTTCTCGATCGCGTAGCGCGGGTTGGGCATCGTCGACTCGGCGGCGGTCTTGTGCAGGAACAGCTCGTCGAAGAAGAGCGCGTCGCCCGGCTCGAAGATCGGCCGCAGGATCGACTTTTCGCCGGCGGCCTCCTCGGCGGTGCGCTGCGAGGCCTGGAAGTCGAGCATGGCCTCGTCGGTCTGGGTGTTCACGAGGCCGTCGAGGCGGCGCGGCACGATGTCGAGCCCCGGCGCCTCGTCGCCGCAGCGCGACAGCGACAGCCATAGGTTCAGCGAGCGCACCTCGCCCATGAAGGCACCGTCCTGGTGCCAGCCGCCGCCGACGTCGGGCTCGGCCTTGCGCAGCGTGGTCTTGTGCACGGAGATCAGCGGGGGCTCGCCGAGGTAGCGGCCCACGAGCTCAGGCAGGCCGGCGCCGCGGAACAGCTCCATCATCTCGAAGGAGATCAGCGGGGAGTCTGCGGCCAGGAGGCCGCCGCCCTGCTCGATCCAGTCGCGCCCCGACACCTCGCCGTAGCGGTCGTCGGGCTCGAACTTCTCGTAGTAGCCCTTGTTCGAGCGCCGCCCGCCGCCGTTCTGCGCGCGCACCGCGAAGGCGCGGTCGATCTGCTGCGCGAGGTGGAGCGCCGCGTCGCGGTCCACCAGGCCGCGCACGAGCACGCAGCCGTCGCGCAGGATGCCGGCCCGCAGCAGCTCGGCCGAGAGGTCGGCGGGCGCGAACTCGGGCAGCTCGGGGCCGCCGGGCAGCCGGCCGGTGTCGGGCGAGGCGAAGTCGGTGTCGCCCCAGTCGGTGTCGTAGACGTGGATGCCGGCGACGTGGCGCAGCTTCAACAGGCGCCGCTCGGTGTCGCGGCTCGGGTCCGCCCGGTTGCGCTCGGTGAGCTCCTCGATCTCCGCGAGGATCTCCTCGCGGGTCTCGGGAAAGACGTCCTCGGCCTGGGGCCTGCGCTTGAGCATCCGCACGCTCAGGAAAGTACCAAGCGCGGCGGCTCAGCCGACAGGCCGCGCCGGCGCTCCCACTACGGTCGCACCGGGCGACACGTCGCGCACCACCACGGCGTTCGCGCCCACCTGGGCGCCGGCACCGATGGTCACCTCGCCGATCACCTTCGCGCCCGTCCCGATGCTCGCGTTCGCCTCGACCGTCGCGCCGCGGTAGTGGCCGGCGCGCAGGCCGATCGTGACCCACGGGAAGATCGCCACGCCGGGTCCGATCTCCACCATCCCGTCGAGCACCACCTGGCCGTGCACGATGTACACGCCCGGCTGCATCACCACCGGGTCGCCGATCGAGACCTGGGCCGTGGCCATCGCGAGCTTGTGCGCCAGGCGCGGCAGCAGCGGCACCCCGAGCGCCTGCAGCCGCGCCTTCGCGCGGTACAGCGCCTGGGCGAGGAAGGCGTCGGTCGACCAGGCCAGCCGCAGAGCCTGCAGCGCCAGGTCGAGGCGCGAGCGGAACTCGTGCCGCTCGCCGCGGTACCGCGCGGTGACCCGGGCGTCCGCCGCCACGGCCTCCCTGAAGCGCGGATGGCGGGCGCGGATCTCCCGCCAGAGGGCGTCCGTGAGCTCGCTGCCGGGGGCTGGATCGCGCTCTGGCATCGGCTCGCCAAGCTATACCCTGCGCCGGTGTCGAAGGGGCTCAAGGTGGCGGTCGACGGCCGCAGCCTGCGCACCGGACAGCTTCAGCGCGGCGTGGCCGCCTACCTCGACGCGCTGCTCGCCGAGCTGCGCCGTCCGCCCTCGGAGGACCGCTACGCGCTGATGCAGCGAAGCAGCCTCGCGGTGGCCGCGGGCGCACTCGCGGGCCGCCCGCGGATCGACCGCATGGCCGGGGGCTGCGACGTCGTCTGGGCCCCCGCCCCGGCCCCTCTCGCCTGGTCGCGCGGCGTGCCGCTCGTGCTCACAGTGCACGACCTGACCTTCGAGC
>DAIMGB010000287.1:0-3015 GCA_036724195.1 Thermoleophilaceae bacterium | reverse complement strand
GCCGCCGAGTCGCGCGAGCCGCTGGACGGCCTGCGCGCGGTGGTCGAGCTGCGCCAGGAGCTCGACGAGGCGGAGGCGCACCACGTGCAGGTGGCACTCCACGAGGGCCGCTCCTGGACGCAGATCGCCGAGGCGCTCGGCATCTCCAAGCAGGCCGCGCACAAGCGCCACGCCCAGCGCATTCGCGAGGGCCGCGTGCCCACGCAGGAGCCGCCGCAGCGGCGCCTGCTCGTGACCGGTCAGGCGCGCAAGGTTGTGGAGCTGGCGCGCGATGAGGCGCGGCAGCTCGGAAACCCCGAGGTCGGCCCCGAACATCTGCTGCTCGGACTGTTGCGAGACGACCACGGCACGGCGCTGCGCGCGCTGCGCTCGTCCGGCGTCCAGCTCGACGAGGCGCGCCGCGCGGTGGCCGGCGCCACCGACGAGCGGCCGCAGAAGATCGAGGGCCGCGTTCGGGTGTCCCCGGCCGCCCGCGCCGCGCTGGAGGACTCGCTGCGCGAGGCCGTGCGGCTGCACGACAGCCACCTGGGCGTCGAGCACCTGCTGCTGGCTCTGATCAGACAAGAGCACGGGCCCGTGGGCCGCGCACTCATAGAGCTCGGCGTGCCGCCCCGCGAGCTGGCGGAGCGGGTGCTCGAGCTGATCGGCTCGCCCTCCTAGGGCTCCTCGGCGTCGGGCGGGTCCTCGCCCGAGAGGACGTCTGCGGCGATCGAGGGATCGGCCGGGATCGGGATGTTCACGTCGAGCACCGAGAGCGCCTCGCGGTCGGGCAGCTCGCCCGCACGCTCAGCCTCGAGCTCGTCCTCGGTCAGCTTCTCCTTGAAACGCTTCGGCTTCTTCTTCGCCACGTCAGCTTCACCCTACCCGGGGCCTGCCGGGTAACTGCAGGGCTTTCAGGTGGCGCGTGCGGCCCGGGCCGCGCGGACCGCGCCGCGGCGGCCCTCGGTGCGCAGGCGCGCGTGCATCTCCTTGACGCGCTCGAACACCGCCTCGGATGCCTCCTGGGCCTGCTCCTTGCTCGGCTCCTTGACCTGCTCGAAGCGCACCGGCTCGCCGAACTGCACGGTGACCTTCGGGAACTGGAGCTTCCGCCAGTTGCGCGCCTTATCGCTGCCGGCGATCGCGGTGGGCACCACAGGCGCCCCCGACTCGAGCGCCAGGCGCCCGAGGCCGTGCCGGGGCTTGCCCAGCTCGCCGCTGCGCGAGCGGCCGGCCTCGGCGTACATGACGACGATGTCGCCGCGGGCGAGGATCGCGTGCGCGGTCTTGAAGGCCTCCTGGTCGCGGTGGCCGCGGCGCACCGGGAACACGCCGCCGTGCGTGTAGATGAACTGCATCGGCCGCGTGAACAGCTGCGACTTCGCCATGAAGTGCACCTTGCGGCGCAGGTAGACCGCCACGAAGAAGTGATCCAGGAACGAGAAGTGGTTCGGCGCGACGATCACGGGGCCGTCGGCCGGGAGGTTGTTGGAGCCGATGCAGCGGGCGCGGTAGAAGAGCGCCAGGTAGGGCGTGAGCACGAAGCGGACCACCTCGTAGATCCAGTCGGGCCGCCGGCTGCGGGTGCGCTCGTGGAAGCGCGTGAAGAACTCCGCGGGACGCTCGTCCTTGTAGACCTGCGGCTTCAGCGCTTCGGCCATCGGTTTTCCCTTACCCATCGCCCAGGCGATCGTTACTCCGGGCCCGGAATGTATCTTCCGCCCGCACAGCGAGAGAGGGAGTGGCGGTGCCGAACGTCGAGGCCCACATCACGGGCACGGTCTGGAAGGTCGAGTGCGAGGTCGGTCAGGAGGTCGCCGAGGGCGACACGCTCGTGATCCTCGAGTCGATGAAGATGGAGATGCCGGTCGAGGCCGAGGACCCCGGCAAGGTCGCGAGCATCGAGTGCAAGGAGGGCCAGTCGGTCTCGGAGGGCGACACCCTGGTCGTTCTCGAGTGACCGAGCTCGCCTCGGGAAAGCTCCTGCTGGACGAGCCCGCCGACGGCGTCGCCCGGCTCACGATCGCGAACCCCGAGCGCCGCGGCGCGCTCGACCACGAGCTGCTCGACGCGCTGGCCGACTCCGCCCGCACGCTCGACGCCCGCTGCCTGGTGATCACCGGCAGCGGCTCGATGTTCTCGGCCGGCTACGACCTCGGCAACCTGGAGGGCCAGCAGTTCGAGGAGGCGGCCGAGCGGCTCGTGGCCCACCCCTTCCACGACGCCATCGAGGCGCTCGAGGCCTACCGGTACCCCGTGGTGGCCCAGCTCAACGGGCACGCCATCGGCGGCGGCCTTGAGCTGGCGTTGACCTGCGACATCCGGCTGGCGGCGCGCGGCGTCAAGCTCGGCATGCCGCCGGCCAAGCTCGGCCTGATCTATTCGCACACGGGCCTCCAGAAGTTTCTCGAGCTGTGCGGTCCCGCCAACACGGCCGAGCTGTTCCACGTGGGCCGCAACGTGGACGCCGACCGCGCCGGGCGGATGGGGCTCGTGAACCAGGTGGTGGAGGCCGAGGACCTGGAGTCGCGAACGCTCGAGCTTGCCGGGGAGATAGCCGCGAACGCGCCGCTGTCGCTGGCCGGCAACAAGAAGGTCATGCGCGCATTGCGTGAGCTGCGGCTGGGCGACGAGCTCGAGCGGGAGCTGGTGGAGCTGCGCGAGTCGTGCTTCCGGAGCGAGGACTTCCGCGAGGGCGTGCGCGCCTTCGCCGAGAAGCGCAAGCCAGCCTGGAAGGGTCGCTAGGAGCGTACGTCCGAGCTGGCGCCTAGCGTGCTCGGCGCGTGCCACCCCTGATCACACGGGAGGAGGCGCTAGAGCTCGGCCGCACGGAGGATCGGGGCGAGATCGAGGCGCTGGTCGAGCGGGCCTGGAGGGCCCGGCTGGACAACTTCGGCGACTCCACGGACATGTGCTCGCTGGTGAACGCCAAGTCGGGCGGCTGCGCCGAGGACTGCGGCTTCTGCGCCCAGTCGCGCTTTGCCGAGGCCGCCACGCCGATGCACGCGATGATGAGCCCGGAGCAGATCCTCGAGC
>DAIMGB010000286.1:0-3037 GCA_036724195.1 Thermoleophilaceae bacterium | reverse complement strand
GAAGCCCATCTCGCGGATCACGTCGGCGAGCAGCGGCGAGCCGGCGATCTTCTGGGGCGGCAGGCCCTGGCGCTTCAGGTGGTCCTGGAGCATCTCGCGGCCGTTCTTCTCGGAGTCCTCGCGGCGCTCGCGCTTGAACCAGGCGCGGATCTTCGACTGGGCGCGCGTGGTCTTCACGAGCGAGAGCCAGTCGCGCGAGGGGCCGCGCTCCTTCTTCGAGGTGAGCACCTCGCAGATGTCGCCGGACACGAGCTCGTAGTGGAGCGGGACGATCTTGCCGTTCACCTTCGCGCCGACGCAGCGGTGGCCGACGTCTGTGTGCACCCCGTAGGCGAAGTCGAGCGGGGTGGCGCCGTGGGCCAGCGACTTGACCTCGCCCTTCGGCGTGAAGACGAACACCTCGTCCTCGAAGAGGTCGTGCTTGAGCGTCTCGGCGAACTCCTGCGGGTCCTTCAGCTCCTGCTGCCAGTCGAGCAGGTGGCGCAGCCACTCGACCTTCTTCTGGGCCGGCTTAGAGCCGTCCTCCTTGTAGATCCAGTGCGCGGCCACGCCGAACTCGGCCGTGTTGTGCATCTCCCCGGTGCGGATCTGGATCTCGAGCGGCCTGCCCTCGGGCCCGATCACCGTGGTGTGCAGGGCCTGGTACAGGTTGAACTTGGGCATGGCGACCATGTCCTTGAAGCGCCCCGGCAGCGGCTTCCAGAGCGAGTGGATCACGCCGATGGCGCCGTAGCAGTCCTTCACCGACTCCACGATCACGCGCATGGCCGTGAGGTCGTAGATCTCGTTGAACTCGCGGCCCTTCTTGGTCATCTTCGAATAGATCGAGTAGAAGTGCTTGGCGCGGCCCGAGATGTCAGCCTTGATGCCGACCTTCTCGAGCTCCTTGCCGAGGTAGGTGCCGGCGCGGAGGACGTAGGCCTCGCGCTCCTCGCGCTGCTGGGACACGAGCTGCCTGATCTCGTTGTACTTGCGCGGGTGGAGCGTGGCGAAGGAGAGGTCCTCGAGCTCCCACTTGATCGCGTGGATGCCCAGGCGATGGGCCAGCGGGGCGAAGATCTCGAGCGTCTCCTTGGCCTTCTCCTGCTGCTTGTTCTTCGGCATCGAGCCGAGCGTGCGCATGTTGTGCAGGCGGTCGGCGAGCTTGATCAGGATGACCCGGATGTCCTGGGCCATCGCGACCATCATCTTTCGGTAGTTCTCGGCCTGGCGGTCGTCGCGGCTCTGGAAGGTGACGCCCGAGAGCTTGGTGACGCCGTCGACGAGCGCGGCCACCTCCTCGCCGAACTCCGCCCGCACCTCGTCGAGCGAGGCGCTGGTGTCCTCGACCGTGTCGTGCAGCAGGGCGGCGCAGAGCGTGCCCGTGTCGAGCCGCATGCCGGCACAGATCTTCGCCACGCCGACCGGGTGCACGATGAAGTCCTCGCCGCTCGCCCGGCGCTGGTCGGCGTGCCGCTTGCAGGCGAACACGTAGGCGCGCTCGACGGGCTCGCGCTCGACGTGCTCGGCCGCCTCGTCGGAGTACTCCTCGATGACCGCGAACAGGTCGCCCAGCTGGGTGCGCTGCTCGTCGGTGAGAGCGGCCGTCGGCCCGGCGGGTGCCTTACCGGCGGCCTCGCCGACGGGGCGGCGCTCGAACTCGCGCTCGGCTACGGCGCTGGCGGCGGCGGCCTTGCCGGCGCCGTTCTTGGCTGCGCCGTTCTTGGCTGCGCCGTTCTTGCGGGAGGCGGCCTTCCTCCTCGGCGCGGCCTTCGTCTTTGCCGCGTCCCCGTTGGCCGTGGACTTCTTCGCGCGGCTGGGGCGCTTCTTGGGCTGGGCGCCGTCGGCCGGCGCGCTGCGAGCGCGCTCCTTGGTGGCGGTCTTCGGCTTCGCTCGGCGCCCCTCGCCTCCCGTGCTTGGAAGCTTTGGCATGAGGCCGAGTTTAGTCCCGCAATCCATGACCGGTCGTCGGTGGCGATGACGACAGGCTCGGTGGATACCTTGGCCGCGTGGCAGGAAAGCAGCAACGGTCGTGGCTCATCGTGTACACGGAGGAAGCAGTCGTGGACCTCGCGGACGTCAAGGCCCGCGAGGAGCGCAAGGCTCTCTTCAATGTGGTCCACAAGCTGAAGGAACTCGGCCCAGCTCTCCCGACGCCGCACATGAAGTCCCTCAAAGGCGAGGCGGATCTCTTCGAGCTGCGCCCAAAGCAGGGACGCAGCGCTGTTCGCCCGATAACACCTGTGTTATCATGCGGATCGACAGCCAGGAGGTCAGAATGCCAGCGAAGACGAAGACGTTCGGCGAATTGGTTGGCGAGGAGCTCAACGCCGACCCAGATTTCCGTGCCGAGTGGCAGCGTCTGGCTCCAGCGCGAGCCTTTGCTACAGCACTACTGCGACATCGCGCTGAGCACAAGCTGAGTCAGCGTGCGTTGGCTAGCCGCCTTGGCGTCTCGCAGCCTCGAGTGGCCAAGCTCGAATCGGGAGAGCACAACCCGGAGATGGAAACAATTATCCACGCGGTACGTCAGCTCGAGATCGAATTCTGCCTCGATGTGGCTCCGGCCTCGCGGCGGCGCACGCTCGTCACAAAGCGGGCGCAGGAAAACGGCGCGAGCATCGAGCATGAGGCTGTCTCGGTGATCGCGGCTTCGTCCTAGTAGACCCCTACTCGGCGGGGACGGGCTGGACGAGGATGCCGATCCGGCGGCCGGACGGCTCGTCGTCGAGCTGCTGGCGGCCGGCGAGCGAGCGGGCCAGGATGCGCGTCAGCGCGCCCACGACGACCGGGTTGAACTGCTTGCCTGACTCGGCGATCAGCTCCTCGATCGCCTGCTCCACGGTGCGCGCCGGGCGGTAGGGGCGGTCGGTGGTCATCGCGTTCACCGCGTCGCAGCAGGCGACGATCGCCGAGCTGAGCGGAATGTCGTCGCCCTTCAATCCGTCGGGGTAGCCGCTGCCGTCCCAGCGCTCGTGCGAGGAGCGCACCACGCGGCCGACATCGCTGAGCAGGCCGCCGACCTGGTCGAGCATGCGCTGGCCCTCGATCGTGTGGG
>DAIMGB010000285.1:0-3038 GCA_036724195.1 Thermoleophilaceae bacterium | reverse complement strand
CGTCGTCGTAGGCGTGGCCGCCCTCCACCAGCCCGGCTATGCACTCCTTGTGGCGCCCCAGCCGCTCGGCCTGCGACAGCGGCCCCTCGTCCCAGGCGAGCTCGAGCCAGCGCAGGGCGTCGAGGATCTGCTCCACGTTCTCGGGCGTGGAGCGCTCGCGGTCGGTGTCCTCGATCCGCAGCACCATCGCCCCGCCCTCTTTTCGGGCCAGTAGCCAGTTGTACAGTGCCGTGCGCGCCCCGCCGATGTGCAGCTGCCCCGTCGGCGAGGGAGCGAACCTGTCTCTGATGCTTCCCCCGTCTTCCACAACGCTCCGATGCTAGTGGGCGCCCACGTATCGACGGCCGGTGGCCTCGTGAACGCCCACGAGCGCGGGGTGGAGCGCGGCTGCGAGGCGATCCAGGTGTTCAACCAATCGCCGCGCCAGTGGCGCCCCACGCGCTGGAAGGAGCCGGACGTGGCGGCCTTCCTCGAGCTGATCGAGGTCAGCCCGATCTGCTCGGTCACGATCCACGCGGTCTACCTGATCAACCCTGCCACCAAGGACAAGGAGATGCGCAGGAAATCCACCGACTCGCTGGTGCACGCGCTGTCGATGGGCGACGAGATCGGCGCGGACGGCGTCGTGCTTCACCCGGGCTCGACGGTCGGCGAGCCGCACGAGGAGGCGCTGCCGCGGGTGGGCGAGATGGTCCGGCACGCGCTCGGCGAGACCGACTCCTGCCCGCTGCTGCTCGAGGACACCGCCGGCGCCGGCAACACGCTCGGGCGCTCCTTCGAGGAGCTGGCCGAGCTGATCGAGCTGAGCGGCGGGCACAAGCGGATCGGGCTGTGCCTCGACTCCTGCCACATGCTGGCCTCCGGGTTCGACATCACCACCGCGGACAAGCTGGCCGGGGTGGTCGACGACTGTGAGAAGACCATCGGCAAGGGCCGGGTGCGCTGCCTGCACGTGAACGACTCCCAGACTCCGCTCGGCTCGAACCGCGACCGCCACGCCATCCCCGGCGAGGGCGAGCTGGGCGCGCGCGGCTGCGCCGCCTTTCTCTCCGAGCCGCGCTTCGAGGGCCTGCCCGCGCTGTTCGAAGGCCCGGGCACTTCGGGGCACGCGCCCGACAAGGTGGACGTTGAGCGCCTCATGGAGCTGCGGCGCAACGGCCTGCGCTCGCGCAAGCGGCGCGGCCAGAAGAAGCGCTAGGCGCCGCGCTCGGCGCGCTGCTTCAAGGCGGTCGCGAACTGGTCGAAGGAGGGCTGCAGGTCGGGCATCGAGCGCCAGATCAGCGACAGCATCGGCCCCGAGTACTCCTCGCGCATCGTGAACCTGGTCGCGCCGCCCTCGGGCTCGAGCCGGAACGTGCGCTCGCCCGTGAAGAGGCCAAGCGGCATGCCGCCGCTCCAAGTCATCGCCTCGCCGGGCTTGAACTCGGTCACCTTGAGCGGGAAGGCGCGGCCCGGGGCCGCCTCCGACGTGAGCTTCAGCTTCTCCCCCGGCTCGATGCGGCCCTCGATCGACTTCACGCCGGAGTCCCAGGTCGGGTAGGCAGGCGCGTCGATGAGGATTGCCCAGATCGCGGCGGGGTCCGCCTCGATCAACGCTGTGGATTCGTATGACTCCACCGGTGACCGGGAAGTTACTGGCCCCGGGCGATCCGGTGCAGGAAGGGCAGCAGGCCCTTCACGAAGTCGTTCCTCGGGCTGGCCCCGGCGGGGTCGTTGTGGGCGTAGGTCGTGCTGCGCTTGACCAGCTTGACCCGCTTGCGCGGGATGCGCGACTGCTGAGCGAGCGTGCGGGCGTTGTCGAGGATGTCCTGACCCCCGAGCGCGGCGGCGAAGGCGTAGATGCGCAGCTTGCGGGGAAGCGAGTGGCCGTGGATGGCGCGCACGTCGAGCACCTGCTGTGCCGGGTTGGCGTTGCCGTCGGCCACCGCCAGGCGGTCCATCGTCAGCCGGATCGGGTGGTACCAGGCGGTGCCGTCGAGCCCCTTCAGACCCGCTCCGGAGAACATCGCCGCGTAGCGCTGAATCGGGGTCAGCTCGCCGCCGCGGACCCAGCCGCGAATGCTGCCCTTCGTCGCCAGGTGCCCGACGTGGGCCTGGAAGGCCGCCAGGTTGACCGGCGAGGTGGCCGAGTCGACCGCGTATCCGTAGCCGCCCTCGTTGGTGGCCGGCGCGGGTGGCCTCAGGTTCGCCGGCAGCAGCGAGAAGTGCTCGAGCAGCGAGCGCCGTTTCGGCGCGATTCGCGCAAGCTCCGAGCCGACGCTGTTCAGCAGCCCGGCGAAGGGCGTGGGCACCCCGCCGAAGGCGAACCACGGCGTCGAGCTCTGGAGCTGCTGGAGGGAGGTCTTGGCCTCGTCCTCGCTGATCGTGACCGGGGTGCTGCCGCCGTCGATGTACACGAGCCCCGACAGGCCGCGGCCCCCGGCCCTGCCGCCGAAGTCCCAGGTCGCGTAGGCGGTGGTGATCGAGCCGCCGAGCGAGTGGCCGCCAAGCACCACGCGCCGCCCTCCCTTGGCGGCCGCGCGCACCACGCGGCCCAGGTCCTCGACCTCCACCCGCATGCCCCAACCGCGCGCGAAGCCGACCCGCGAGTCCGGGATGAACTTGAAGTGCTTCTTGCTGTCCTTATCGATGAAGCCGAGGTAGTAGTCGTAGAGCTGCTGAGCGGTGGCCTTGTGGGTCTTGACCCGGTCGAACATCGACTGGTCCTCGAGCAGGTTCTCCCTGCGCTCGACCGACCACACCTGCCAGCCCTTCGAGTGCCTGACGATCGTCTTCGCGAGCGGCTCGAAATAGGCCGCGCCGGCCGACGTGCCGGGCACCAGCACGAGCACGTTCCTAGCGCGCTTCGGGCCCGTCTTGAGAACGCCGACCTTGTCGTACTTCGCCGGTGTGCCGGGCGCCGCGAATCCCTTGAGGCGCTGGAAGCTCACGGCCGAGGCGGTGGCGGGAACGCCGGCTGCGAAAATCAGCGCGCTCGCCGCGACGAGCGGCGCGAGCCGGACGCCTCTCCCTCTTCCCATGCCGAGAAACAGTACCGT
>DAIMGB010000284.1:0-3041 GCA_036724195.1 Thermoleophilaceae bacterium | reverse complement strand
CGGCGTCCATCATGATCGTGCGGACGTCGGCGAAGTCGAGGTTGATCAGGCCGGGGATGGTGATCAGGTCGGTGATGCCCTGCACGCCCTGGCGCAGCACGTTGTCGGCCTCGCGGAACGCGTCGAGGATGCTCGTGCGGCGCTCCACCACCGCAAGCAGCTTCTCGTTGGGGATCACGATCAGCGTGTCCACCATCTCGCGCAGGCGCTGGATGCCCTCCTCGGCCTGGCGGCCGCGCTGGGCGCCCTCGAAGTCGAAGGGGCGGGTGACCACGCCCACGGTGAGCGCGCCGATCTCCTGCTTGGCGACCTCGGCGATGACAGGAGCGGCTCCCGTACCGGTGCCGCCACCCTCGCCGACCGTCACGAACACCATGTCAGCGCCCTTCAGCGCCTCCTTGATCTCGTCGCGGCTCTCGTTGGCCGCGCCGTAGCCGACCTCGGGGTTCGCGCCAGCGCCCAGGCCGCGCGTGAGCTGGTCGCCGATCTGCAGTTTCTGGTCGGCATCGCACATCTGCAACGCCTGCGCGTCGGTGTTCACCGCAATGAACTCGACGCCCTTCAGGCCCGCGTCGACCATGCGGTTCACGGCGTTCGTGCCGCCGCCGCCGATGCCGACGACCTTGATGACCGCCAGGTAGCTCCCTGTGTCCATAGCTTCTCTCTACCGTCCCAAGCTCAAGCGGGCGTCGAGGGTTCCCAGCCTCGGCGAACACCGCAAAGTCCTGCACTCTAGGGGCATATCGGCGAACATGTCAATCGACCCCGCAACAATTCGTGCAGGTCAACTCTAGAGCCTTGGTCGAGAGTCGGCCCGAAGCTCGACTCATGGTTGAGGGTTGACCGCCGCGCCGCCTCCGGCGCCCGCCTGCGGCTGGGGAGCGCTCGGCGATGGTCCCTGCTGCGACGCCGGTGCCTGGCCGGCCGGCGGCGTCGGGCTGGCCTGAGGCTGGGCCACCTGGCCCGCCGCGGCGCCGGGCGAGGCCGCCGGCGTGGAGGTGGTGGGGCTGGTCACCGGCGCCTGGGGTGCGGGAGCGTCCGTGGGTCCGGCCACCGGCGCCACGGGCTCGAGCGTCTGCGCCGCCACGCCGCCGGCGGCGGGCCGGTCGGGGAGGCGCAGGTCGATGTACCTGGCGCCGCGCGAGGAAGGGTCGGCCAGCACGCGCGTGGCGGCCACCCACTTGGCCCGCAGGCGGGTGGTGTCGCCGAAGATCAGGTCCGGGCCCTTGCGCATCCGCACGATCAGGCCCTTGTCGCCGTCCTTGCCCAGCCCGACCAGGCGCGTGCGCAGCACCTCCGGGGCGGCGCCGAACATGCGCGCGGCCATCAGCGCCGCGGGCTCGCGCAGCCGCTCGGCCGGCAGGGCGCCGCGCAGGTGCAGCTGCGGCAGGTCCGGGTCCACGGGCAGCCCGCGCAGCACGGTGCCGTCGCCCGCCACCGGCACGCGCGTGGCGCCGGCCACGGCGATGGCGGCCGGATGGTGCTCCACCACCTCGATGCGCAGCGCGTGCGGGAAGTCGGCGCTCACTCGTAGCTCGCGCACCACCGGGTAGCCGGCCACGACGCGGTCGAGGCGGTCGTGGTCCACGTGCAGGGTGGTCATCGAGCGGGCGCTGCCGGCGAGCGCCGCGCGGAGCTTGCCGGCGTCGCTGGTCGTCACGCCGGTCACGGTGACCTGGTCCACCTTCACCAGCGGGCAGTCGCGCAGCCAGAGCATGTAGAAGGCCGCGAGCACGAGGCAGGCCGCGGCGATCACGCCGAGGCGCCGGCGCAGCTGGGGCGGCAGCTTGAGGGCCACCTCGCGTGGGCGCGCCAGGGCGGCCTGCAGCGTGCTCACGAGTAAAGCTCCGAGGCGTCGACCTCACCGAGGAACTGCACCTCGGGCTCGAGCGTCACGCCGAAGCGCTCGCGCACGCGTCGCCTGCCCTCCGCCATCAGGGCGACCACGTCGGCGGTGGTGGCCTCGCCGGTGTTCTCCACGAAGTTGGCGTGCTTGTCCGACAGGCGCGCGCCGCCCACCTGCAGCCCGCGGCAGCCGGCCTCGTCCAGCAGCACCCCGGCGCTCTTGCCACCCGCGCGCGGGTCGTCGGGGTTCTTGAAGGTCGAGCCGAAGGTCTTGATGCCCGAGGGCTGGGCCTCGCGGCGCTGGCTGCGCATCTGCGCCAGGGTGGCCTTGACGCTCTCCGGCTCGGCCTCGGTGAGGGCGAAGGAGGCGCGCGCCACGATCTCGCGCGGGCCCAGGTTCGAGCGCCGGTAGGAGAAGCCGAGCTGGTCGGGTGTGCGACGCTCGGTGCCCTCTGGGGTGGCCAGCTCGACCCAGTCGAGCACCCGGGCCAGGTCGCCGCCGTAGGCGTTGGCGTTCATCTTCACGGCGCCCCCCACCGTGCCCGGGATGTTCACGCCGAACTCGAGGCCGCTGAGGCCCGCCCGGGCGGCCTTCGCGGCGGCCTGCGGAAGCCGGGCGCCACCGCCGCACAGAAAGCGGTCGCCCTCCTGCTCGATCGTGGCAAGCGAGCCGTCCAGCTTCAGCACTAGTCCCCGGAAACCATCATCGGCTACAAGGAGGTTCGAGCCCGAGCCCACCACTCCTACCGCCAGCTTCTCGGCCTCGGCCCAGGCCAGGAGCTCGGCCAGGAGCTCGGCGGAGTCGGGGCGGGCGAAGAAGTCCGCCGGGCCGCCCGTGCGGACGGTGGTCAGGCGTGCCAGCGTGTGGTCGGATACGACACCCTCGGGCGGCGTCATGCGGCGGTCAGCCTTCGCGCCAGCTCGTCCACGTCGCCGGCTCCCAGGGTCAGCAGCACGTCGCCCTCGCGCAGCTCGGAGCGCAGCATGCGCTCGGCGTCGTCCATGGCGGGCAGCCACCAGACCGGCCGCCCGTGCGCCGCGTCGGCGGCCGCGGCGGCCACGAGGTGCCCGCTCACGCCCGGGAAGTCCTCGGCGCGCTCGCGCGCGGGGTAGATCTCCAGCACCACCACCACGTCGGCCAGGCTGAGCGCCTTGCCGAAGTCGCGGTGAAGCCTCTGCGTGCGCGAGTAGAGGTG
>DAIMGB010000283.1:0-3152 GCA_036724195.1 Thermoleophilaceae bacterium | reverse complement strand
GACGCCGAGGCGCTCCTCTTCGGCGAGGGCCCCGGCGGCGTGGTGCTGGCCGGGCCGCGCGATGCCCTCGAGCGGCTCCCGGGCGCGACCGTGATCGGCGAGGTGGCGGGCGACCAGCTCGAATTCGCCAGTCCCGCTGGTAGCCTCAGGATCGAGGTCGAGCGCGCACGCGAGGTCTACGAGCGCGCCATCCCCGACCTCATGTCATGACTCCTCTGGAGGCCATCCCGGATCGCGACGGGCCGCGCGACGAGTGCGGCGTGTTCGGCGTGTACGCGCCCGAGGCCGAGGTCTCGAGGCTCGCCTACTTCGCGCTCTACGCGCTGCAGCACCGCGGGCAGGAGTCGGCCGGCATCGCCACCAGCGAGGGCGGCCACATCATGACCGTGCGCGACCTCGGTCTCGTGTCGCAGGTCTTCGACGAGCAGAAGCTGCAGGCGCTGCAGGGCGACATGGCGCTGGCCCACGTGCGCTACTCCACCACCGGTTCCTCGGCCTGGGAGAACGCCCAGCCCGTCTGGCGCTCGGACGGCCGCCAGGTCGCGCTCGCCCACAACGGCAACCTCATCAACGCGGTGGAGCTGCACGCGGAGCTCACCGAGCAGGGCATCCAGTTCCGCGGCACGTCCGACTCGGAGATCATCGCCGCGCTGCTGTCGAACCACCCGGCGGAGATGATCGAGGACGCCCTGGCCGACGTGATGCCGCGCCTCGAGGGCGCCTTCTCGACCGTGGTGATGACGAAGGACCGGGTGGTCGCCTTCCGCGATCCCCACGGGCTGCGCCCGCTCTCGCTCGGCATGCTGGGTGGGCGCTATTGCGTGGCTTCTGAGAGCTGTGCCTTCGACATCATCGGCGCCAAGCTGCTGCGCGAGGTGCAGCCGGGCGAGCTGATCTCGTTGAGCGAGCGCGGCATCGAGGCGCGCCAGGTGATCGAGGGCGAGCGGCGCGCTTTCTGCGTGTTCGAGCACATTTACTTTGCCCGGCCGGACTCGATCCTCGAGGGCAACCGCACCCAGGTTTCACGCCGCAAGATGGGCGAGATCCTCTGGCGCGAGGCGCCGGTGGACGCGGACGTGGTGATCGCGGTGCCCGACTCGGGCACCCCCGCCGCCACCGGCTACTCGCGCGCCTCCGGCATCTCGCGCGACGACGGCCTGATCAAGAACCGCTACGTGGCGCGCACGTTCATCCAGCCCGGCCAGGAGCTGCGCAAGCACGGCCTGCGGATGAAGTTCAACCCGCTGCGCGAGGTGGTCGAGGGTAAGCGCCTGGTGGTGGTGGACGACTCGATCGTGCGCGGCAACACCACGCGTCAGATCGTGGGCATGCTGCGCGACGCCGGCGCGCTCGAGGTGCACATGCGCATCTCGGCGCCGCCGATCCGCCACCCCTGCCACTACGGCGTGGACATGTCCACGCCGCAGGAGATGGTGGCGCACGACCGCACCGTCGAGGAGATCGCCGAGGAGCTTCACTGCGACTCGCTCGCCTACCTCTCGCTGGACGGCGTCTACGAGGCCATCCGCAGCACGCGCGAGACGCACTGCGACGCCTGCTTCTCGGGCGATTACCCGCTGGAGCGCACCGACGAGGCGAACGGCAAGTTCGCGCTCGAAGAGCTCCCCCTGGTCAAGAGCTAGCGCGCACCTCGATCGAGCCGTCGCGCACGCGCACGTCGAGCACCGGCTGCGGGTAGGTGGCGGGACCGCGCTCCACCGAGCCGTCGTCGAGGCGGAATGTCGAGCTGTGCAGAGGGCAGACCACGCAGCCGCCCTCCAGCTCGCCGTCGGCCAGCGAGCCGCCGCGGTGAACGCAGGTGTTCGAGAGCGCGTGCAGGTGGCCCCTCACACGCGCCACGAGGATCGCGGTGCCGTCGATCTCGACGCTCTTCATCTCGCCCTCGCCAAGCGCGGCATCCGCCAGCGCGGTGGTCCAGTCCTCGGGGTAGCTCTCGAACGTCGCGCGGTCCACGCCCACGCCCTCGGCGTAGGTCAGGTGGCCGCCCAGGAAGCCCCCGGCACCCACAGCGCTCACGCCCAGCAGGCCGAGCAGCTTGCCGCGGCCGCGCTTGCCCTTCAGGCGCGCGGCCAGGGAGAGGCCGAACAGCGTCGCCGCGGTGGCGTTGAAGGCTGCGTGCACCAGGCCCACGCGGCGCACGGTGTCACTGGCGGGCTCGGAGTCGGCCCAGTCGTTGTAGCCGGTGGCCACCGTCGGCACCGCGGACACCAGACCCGCGCCCACGAGCAGGTCGGCGGCGGTCTCCGAGTCCTTGCCGCCCAGCCAGTCGAGCAGGACCGCGCTGATCCAGCTGCCCATCGGCACTGCGACCAGCATCGGGTGCACGGGGTGGCCGAGCCAGGTGCCGCTCAGCGCCTCCTTGATCGCCTTCGGGCTGGTGAGGCCGCGGACCTTCTTGGCGAGCGGCTTGGCGGGCGCGTCGAGCGCCTCCACTCCGGCCAGGCCCTGTACGAGTTCGTTGCCTATCGGCGCGCGCGTTGACATGGCCCCGTCCTACCCCGTGTGACAACTGCGTAAAAGCTCCTTAGCTCCCGCCGCGTGCGCCGCTAGGGTGGCCCCTCCCGTGGACCTCGACACCGGCCTGCATCAGCTGTTCGGCTTCCCCGGCTTCCGGCCAGGGCAGCGGGAGGCCTGCGAGGCCGCGATGGAGGGCCGCGACGTGCTCGTGGTCATGCCCACCGGCTCGGGGAAGTCGCTCTGCTATCAGCTGCCGGGGCTGCTGCGCGACGACCTCACGGTGGTGGTCTCGCCGCTGGTGGCCCTGATGCAGGACCAGGTCGAGGCACTCCACGCGCGCGGCCTGGGGGATCAGGTGGCGCTAGTGAACGCCCAGCAGGACCCGGGCGCCAACGCCGACTCGCTGCGCCGGGCCGCGGCCGGCGACCTGCGCCTGCTCTACGTGGCGCCCGAGCGCTTCTCGTCGCTCGGCTTCCTCGACGGCCTGCGCCAGTCGCGCGTGGGGCTGTTCGTGGTGGACGAGGCGCACTGCGTGTCGCAGTGGGGCCACGACTTCCGGCCCGACTACTTCCGCCTGGCCGAGGCGGCGCGGGCGCTTCACGCCGACGCGATCGTGGCTTCCACCGCCACGGCCACACCTAGGGTGGCGCAGGACGTGCAGCGGCGGCTCGGCC
>DAIMGB010000282.1:0-3173 GCA_036724195.1 Thermoleophilaceae bacterium | reverse complement strand
TCCAGCGCTTCAACCTGTTCCCGCACCTGACCGCGCTCGAGAACGTGATCGAGGCCCCGATCCAGGTGAAGGGGCTGGAGCGCGCGGAGGCGATCGAGCTCGCCACCCAGCAGCTGGAGCACGTGGGCCTCGCCGACAAGCGCGACTCCTATCCAGCCCAGCTCTCGGGCGGCCAGCAGCAGCGCGTCGCCATTGCGCGGGCCCTGGCCATGCAGCCGAAGCTGATGCTCTTCGACGAGCCCACCTCAGCGCTCGACCCCGAGCTGGTCGGCGAGGTGCTTGACGCGATGCGCATCCTCGCGCGGGAGGGGATGACGATGGTGGTGGTCACGCACGAGATCGGCTTCGCGCGCGAGGTGGGGGACACGCTCGTGTTCATGGACGAGGGAGTCGTGGTCGAGACGGGCGACCCCGCCGAGGTGCTCTCGAACCCGAAGCACGAGCGCACGCAGGCCTTCCTCTCGAAGGTGCTCTGAGCCGCACCGCTTAGCCTGGTCGTCCGTGGCGCTCGAGCGGCTCCGCCCAGACTTCACGCCCCTGCGCGCATCGCGCGACCTGCGGCTGCTGGTGGCGGGCAACGTGGTCACGGGCTTCGGCACCCAGGCCGCGCTGGTGGCGCTGCCCTACCAACTATTCGTGGAGACGCGCTCGGCGTTCCTGGTGGGCCTGCTGGGGGCGGCCGAGCTGCTGCCGCTCGTGGCGATGGCGCTCTACGGCGGCGCGCTGGCGGATCGAATGGACCGCCGGCGGCTGCTGCTGCTCGACCAGATCGCGCTGGTGAGCGTGGCCGCCGCGCTGGCCGTGCTGGCTGCGGTCGGCTCGCCGCCGATCTGGGCGCTCTACGTCCTGGGCGGCCTGACCGCCGGCTTCGGCGCGGTGCAGAACGTGGGCCGCTCGGCCATCGTGCCGAACCTCGTCGGCCCCGAGCTGCTGCGCCAGGCGCTCGCCCTGAACTTCGGGCTGTTCCAGATCACGCTGGTGGTGGGGCCCGCCCTGGGCGGTCTGCTGATCGCAACGGTGGGCCTGAGCTCGGCCTATGCCTTCGACGCCGTGAGCTGCCTGGCGATGGTGGCCGCCCTGCTGGCGCTGGCGCCGCAGCCGCCCAAGGCGGACCCCGATGCCGAACCGGTGTCGATCCGGCGCTCGATCGCGGACGGGCTGCGCTTCGTGCGTAGCAACGAGCCGCTCAAGGCGTCGTTCGCGATCGATCTGATCGCCATGACCTTCGGCATGCCGCGCGCGCTGTTCGCGGTGCTGTCGCTGACGGTCTACCACGCGGGCGCCGAGGGCACCGGCCTGCTCTACGCTGCGGTGTCCGCGGGAGCCACGGTGGCCGCGCTCACCACCGGCTGGCTGGGCCACGCCCGCCGGCTCGGCCGGATCGTGATCGTGGCGGTGGTGGTCTGGGGCCTGGCTATCGCGGCGGCCGGCCTCGTGAGCTCGCTCTGGCCGGCGGTCGTGGCGCTCGCCGTGGCCGGCGCCGCCGACAGCGTGAGCGCCGTGTGCCGCAGCACGATCAACCAGACCGTGACCACCGACGCCCTGCGCGGGCGGATGTCCTCCGTGTTCTCCCTGGTGGTCACGAGTGGGCCACGGCTGGGCGACGTGGAGGCCGGGACGGCGGCCGGCGCGATCGGCGCGCGCCTCGGTGGTGTCGGGCGGCCTGGCCTGCGTGGTGGGCGTGGGGTTGCTGATGATGGCCATGCCCTCGCTGTACGCCTACGACAGCGAAGAGGCCCTGGCGGAGATGGCGGCCGCCGGCTAGGCGAGCGCGGAGCGCAGCAGCGCGGCCGCGTTCGAGCGCATGACCGCGGCGGCCTGCTCGCGCGGCAGCCCGGCGATGTCGGTCAGCCACACGAACGCCTCGATGCCGAGCGTCGCGCCGATGCCCAGCACAAGCCGCCTGAGCTCCTGGTCGGGCAGCTTCCCGCGAAGCGGCGCCAGGGCGTCCTCGATCCAGCCGATGCGCATGCCGCGGTTCATCGGCACGTCGGGCCGCTCGGCCGGGGACCCGAGCGACAGCCGCAGCACCGTGCGCTGTTCGGCCTCGTACTTGAGAATGCGCTCCGTCTGGTTCACCGCGGCGAGCTCGAGCCGCGCCACCGGGTCGGCCGGCGGCTCAGGGCCGAGCAGCGACTCCTGGTCGATGTGCGGGTAGGCGGCCACCAGCAGGTCGCGCAGGCTGGGGAAGTAGCGGTAGGCCGTGGTGCGCGAGATCGAGGCCGCGGCCGCGGCGCCCTCCATCGTGGGAGTGACGCCCTCCGCGAGCAGCGAGCGCGCTCCCGCGACCAGCGCTTCGCGCGTGCGGGCCTTCTGGCTGACGCGCCCCGTGCGTTCATATGGCACAGTCACTCCCATCATGGTACAGTGCGTGCCATGAGCACCGCGGTACCGATCGTACGAGCCGGGGGAGAGGGCGAGCGGCTGCGCTTTCACGGCGGCGGCCTGCTGACCATGAAGGCCACGGCCGAGGAGACCGATGGCGTGTTCCTGCTGTTCGAGGACTTCATGCCGCGCGGCAAGACCACGCCCCTGCACATCCACGCTGACGAGGACGAGACGCTGATCGTTCTTGAGGGCGAGCTCCTCGTCCACATCGACGGGGAGGAGCACCCGCTCGGCAGCCGCGGCGTCGCCGTGGCCCCGCGCGGCGTTCCCCACGCCTTCCTCGTGACATCGGAGACCGCCCGCATCCTCACCCTGCAGACGCCCGGAAGCGCGGAGTCGTTCTACCGCGGGGCCAGCGAGCCGGCGAGCGGCGGGGACGACGATCCCTCGGGGCCCGTCGACTTCGACCTCGTGCGCCAGTCGGCCGAGCGCTCCGGCGGGATGCAGGTGCTGGGGCCGCCGCCCTTCACGCCCTAGCGGGCGGTCTAGCCCAGGAGGCCGCCGGCCGCCGGCTCGTCCACGTCGATCTGCACCGCCCGGAACACCTGGCCGAGCATCGCGTAGTAGCCGGTGGTCACGAGCAGCTCGATGAGCTGCTCGGTGCCGAGCTGCTCGTGGGCTTCGGCGACCAGCTCGGCGGCCGGGATCTCCTCGACCAGGGAGGCCTCGACCAGCCGTAGCACGGCCAGCTCGCGAGCATCGAAGGCGCCCTCGTCGACGCTCCCCTGCTGGAGCGCCTCGATCTTCTCGTCGCTCACGCCCACCGACTGCGCGATCGGCACGTG
>DAIMGB010000281.1:0-3205 GCA_036724195.1 Thermoleophilaceae bacterium | reverse complement strand
GGCGGCCAGCCGGCGCGGCTGCGCGGGGGCGCCCTGATAGGCCTGAACGGACCCAGGGGTGGGATCGTTCGGGATGGGCTGTGCGGCGCCTGCCGCGGCCGGCGCCAGTAGCGCCAGCGCGACGGCCCCGCCCGCCACGAGCTTCCAGCTGCGCGCCACAGCGAAACCGTAGCGCCGTCGGCTAGCGGGGGCGCTTCAGGCGCGTGAGCAGCGGCAGCGGGTCGATCGGCGGCGCCTGGGTGCCACGGCCGCGGCGCACCTCGAAGTGCAGGTGGTCGCCGAAGCACGCGCCCGTGCAGCCGACGCTGCCGACACGCTGGCCGGCCTCAACGTTCCGGCCCGCGGCCACGCGCGACGGCTCGCTCATGTGCATGTACACGTAGGTCTCCCGCTCGGCCGGGCTGTAGAGCGACACGAAGTTGCCGCGTCCGCCGTCGTCGCCGGTCTCCAGCACCACGCCGTCGCGCACCGCCAGCAGCGGCGTGCCCGCGGGCGCGAACACGTCCTGGCCCTCGTGCACGTGACCCGAGCGGGCCGCGCCGAAGCGCGCCGCTCCCTCGCCGAATGTCCCGGCGCCCTTCACCGGGAAGACGGCGGCGGACTCGGCGGCCAGGCGGTCGAGCGGCCGTCGCGCCTCCTGCGGGCCGCCGGCCGCGTCGCCCAGCGTGGCGCGCGGCTTGGAATCCGCGGCCAGCCCGCTGGCCGGCAGCGCCAGCCCGAGGGCGAGCAGCACGACGGCAGGCTTGTAGTTCGAAGCGATCATGGCTCTCTGCGCCGGCGGGGTTAGCTGACGGGCTCGCCGGCGGTATGCCGGCTACGGCGCGCACTGGCGCCGATTCGCCCCTGGGCCTCATGGCCCCTTGGTTCCCCCGCTCCCCGCCGCAAGACGGCGGAGATTGGGCACTTGAAGTCGGGAACCGTAGCAAAGTGGGGGCTTTGCAGGCTTTTTTGCAAGCGAGATAGGCTCGCCGCGAATGGCCGCCTTCCACCTGCTGCGCGTGTTCTGCGACGAGGACGGCCACGGCGGCAACCCGCTCGCTGTGTTCCTGGATGGCTCGGAGGTGCCGCCCGAGCGCCGCCAGGCCGTGGCCGCAGAGCTGGGCCTGAGCGAGACGGCGTTCGTGGACGATTCGGAGCGCGGCGAGCTGCGCATCTTCACGCCGGCGGTGGAGCTGCCGTTCGCCGGCCACCCCACCGTGGGCACCGCCTGGCTCCTACGCGAGCAGGGCCGCGAGCCCAGCGCGCTGCAGGTGCCGGCCGGCGACCTTCAGGTGCGCTACGAGGGCGACGCCGCGTTCGTCACGGCGAGGCCCGAGTGGGCACCGGAGTTCGAGCTGGAGCAACTCGGCTCCGCCGCGGAGGTCGAGGCCCTCGGCGGGCCGCCGCGAGGCCACGACCTGATCGAGGCCTGGGCCTACAGCGACGAAGCCGCGGGCGTGGTGCGCGCACGGGTCTTCCCGGTGCGGCTCGGCATCGAGGAGGACGAGGCCACGGGCGCGGCGGCGGTCAGGCTCTGTGCGGCACTCGGGCGTGTGCTCGACATCCGGCAGGGCCGCAACTCGCGGCTGCTGGCGCGCCCGCTCGATGACGGCCGCGTGGAGATCGGCGGCCGGGCCGTGCTGGACGAGATCCGGGAGCTCTAGCCAGGCCCTAGATGCGGCAGGTGGCGAGGCCGCGCTTCTCGAGGTAGCGCTGGTGGTAGTCCTCGGCCGGCCAGAAGTTCGTGAAGGGCTCGATCGTGGTGGCGATCGGCGTGTCGTAGCGCTGCTGCGCCCGCTCGCGCGAGGCCTCCGCCGCCTCCCGCTGCTCGTCCGAGTTCACGAAGATCGCCGAGCGGTACTGCGTGCCCATGTCGGGCCCCTGGCGGTTCAGCTGCGTGGGGTCGTGCAGGCTCCAGAACTTGTCGAGCACCTCGTCGTAGGAGATCTCGTCGGAGTCGAACTTCACCTCAACCGCCTCGGCGTGGCCCGTTCGGTCCGTGCAGACCTGCTCGTAGGTGGGGTGGTCGACGTTGCCGCCCATGTAGCCCACCGGGGCGTCCACCACGCCGGGAAGGTTGCGGAACTCCACCTCGACCTGCCAGAAGCAACCTGCTCCGAATGCCGCTGTCTCAACCATGTCTTAGAGGCTAGCGACGGCCGTCATGAACGCCACCGCCGTTCCCAGGCCGGCCTCGCGGCGCAGCGTGGCGATCCGGCGGCCCGGCTGCACGGCGCTGCGCGGCTCGCCGAGCAGCTCGCCCAGGTGGGCCGCCGTGGCGTCGAGATCGTCCACCAGCAGCGAGATCCCCCACAGCCGCGCCGGCCCGCCCGGGCGCTCAGCAGTGCGGCTGGCGGGTGGCGCCTCCACCACCTCGAGGATCAGCTCGCCCATGCGGAAGAACGCCTGGTGGCCGCCGCCGCTGGGCGTGGGCCGCTCGCGCAGGCGGCGGAAGTCGAAGCCGGCCTCGCGCAGCGCCCGAGTCGTGCGCTCGAGGTCTGGCGTGAAGGCCACCACGTGGTCGATCGCCACAACGCCGTTCGGCTGCGGCCGGCCCTGCGCGGGCGGAGCCTGCGAGTGCTCGGTCGGCAGGCCGTCGAGCTCTGTGGTCACCACGTCGCGCAGGCTCCAGCCGAGGATCCCGCGGCCGGCCTCGCGCCCTTCGAAGTGCAGGCGCACGCCGCCCAGGGCCAGCTCGTTGCCCTCCGGCACGAAGCCGGCGGCGGCCCAGGGCGCGGCCTCGCCCGCCAATCTGAGCTCGTTGATGGTCGGAGATTTCGGAACCTTCAGCCTCCCGGTGCGTTAAGGGGACAATCGGCGGGCGCAAGGAAGCGTTGGCCGTGCAGCAAGCGAAGGGCCCCGCCCCCCGGGGCTCTTCGTGGTTCTAGCCGCCTTCAGCGGTCAGGGCATCCGTCTTGCGCGGCGGGTGCTTGTGCGGTGACGGAGGTGCCGTCCCGTCGGCGCGCACGCTCTTCGGCGCCGGCGTGCGCGCGGCGGGCTCGTGCTTCGGAGCGGAGCGGCGAACGTTGGCGTTCCGCGGCGCGCTGCGCTGCGAGGGGGAGCCAGAAAGGCGGTTGGAGCGGTGCCCAGCGCTCTTACCGGGCGCGGACCCCAACTTGGGACGCCCCTGGGCCTTCGCCGCCCGCTTCCCCGTGGCGGCGTGATCGCGGGCGAGCCCGCGGCGTCGAGGCGCGGCGCCGTCGTGCCGCCCCACGGCCGAGTTCGG
>DAIMGB010000280.1:0-3221 GCA_036724195.1 Thermoleophilaceae bacterium | reverse complement strand
AACGGATGCCGCTCGCGGCGCTTCACGATCTCGCGCGCGATCCGCCGCGCGCTGGGCTCCTCGCCGTAGCGGCTCAGCAGCTGTGAGAGGCGGCGCTCGTCCCACCCGTTCACCACCGTGCGCGCGTCGAGCTCCTGCGATGGGTCCATGCGCATGTCGAGCGGCGCGTCGTAGCTGTAGGAGAAGCCGCGCTCACGCGCGTCCACCTGCATCGAGGAGATGCCGAGGTCGAGCAGCACGAGGTCGGCCCGGGTGCCCTCCTCGGCGAGCAGCTCGAGCCCGTCGCCATAGTCCATGCGCAGGAAGCGGGTCTCGCAGGACACCTCCCGCGCGAGCTCCTCGAAGCGCTCCTCGGCGGCGGGGTCGCGATCGATGCAGATCAGCGTTCCGGCCGGGCCGATGCGCTCGGCCAGCAGGCGCGCGTGTCCTCCCGCGCCGAAGGTGCAGTCCACCACGGTCTCTCCCGGAGCGGGGCCCGTCACGTCGATCAGCTCGCCGGCCAGGACCGGTACGTGTGCGCTCGTCATTTCAAGAAGCATGGCCAAGGCGCTCGGTCACCTCCTCGATCTCCGCGTCGAGCGACTGCTGCTCCGACTCCCAGCGCTCGCGGCCCCAGACCTCCAGGTGGTCGCCCACCCCCACCACCACGACCTCCTTCTCGATCGCGGCGTGGGTCATCAGCGGCTGCGGCAGCGTCACGCGGCCGGACCCGTCCAGCTCGATCTCGAACGAGTTTCCCTGGTAGAAGCGCGACAGCTTGCGGTACTCGGAGCCCATCGGGTTCAGGCCCGCAAGCGCGCGCTCGATGATCGACTCGTGGCTGTCGGGGGTCCAGACCGCGACGCAGGTCTCCGGGTCCTTTGCGAGAACCACCCCTGCGGAGAAGGACGCGCGGAACTTGGCCGGGATGCTCAGCCGGTTCTTCGCGTCCAGCGAATGCTCGTAGTGACCCCTGAATGCCAACGCTCATATCCCCAGTGAAGCTTTGGACCGAAGTGGCGGAGTGGGAGGAGCCCCGCCACTCCGGTCCGATTTGATGTCGGCACAGTACCCCACTTTCTCCCACTACGCAACACATCTCCCCACTTTGTGGGAGGAAACTGACGGTCGAGGGCCTTGGCAGAGGCCGTTTTCGCCTCGTTAAAGCGAAATACGCGGGGTAACGGGTGGTGGGACGGCGTCGCCGAAATCGCGCCATTGCGCGTGCAGGAGGCTTGCTTGGGTGCAATCCTGCGCCCAGGGCAGTGGGATGCAAACCACCTTGCGTCTCACATGCAGCCCGTCCCGGGCGTTATGTAGGCATGAGCGCTACTTGTGACTTCACCTTGTACGAGAGCCCGATCGGGCCGCTGACCCTCGTGGCGGGGGAGGGCGGCCTCTCCGGCCTCTACTTCCCGGGCCGAGCGCCGGCGCTGGCGCCCGAGCCTTCGGGTCGCTCTCCCGCCCTCGCCGAGGCCACCGAGCAGCTCGAGGAGTACTTCGCGGGCGACCGGCAGCGCTTCGAGCTGGGGCTTGACCTGCACGGCACGCCGTTCCAGCGGTCCGTCTGGGATCAGCTGCTGTCGCTCCCCTATGGCGAGACGATCAGCTACAAGCGGCTGGCGCAGCGCCTCGGGCGACTCGACCGCATCCGCGCGGTCGGTGGAGCGGTCGGCCGCACCCCGGTGCCGATCATCGTGCCCTGCCACCGCGCCGTGGGCTCGGACGGCTCGCTGACGGGCTACGGCGGCGGCCTACAGCGAAAGCAGGCGCTGCTCGACCTCGAGAGCCGAGTCGCCGCTGGCCAGACGCCGGATCCCGCCTGGGCGTTCCGCCAGCTCGCCCTGACCTAGCCCCGCCGAGCGCCACGCTTCGCACATCGGCCCCGTCATAGGGGGCGAATATGCGTCGCGCGTTCGACGAACCCGGTTATACGGGCAGCAGCCCGCCTCCCGAGTCCAGCAGCGCGGCGGCGAGCGCCGCGGCCACGAGCAGGAGCACCGACGGCACCAGCAACAGCGCGACCACAAGCTGAATCTTGGGTCCCGCGCGCGCCGCTTCTTCCTGAATATGGCGGCGCAGCGACGCGCGGGCGTCGCGCGCCTGCGCCTCGAGCGTGCCGGCCAGCGGCGCCCCGTGTCGTCGGGCGCGGCCGAGCGCTGCGGCCAGCGCGCGGATCTCGGGCAGCGGCAGGCGCCGGGTCATGTCCTGGAGGGCCTGCTCCAGCGGCACGCCCAGGGCGACCTCCCGGCCCGCCGCTCGCCACTCCGCGGCCAGCGGGCCGTCCGCCCGCTCGCCCACGTCTCGCAGCGCCTCGGGCAGTCCGCCGCCCGCCTGAACGGTCACGCGCAGCAGGTCGAGGAGCGCGGGCAGCCCGCGCCGCGCGCGCCTGGCGCGCTGAGCCGCCCGCCGGCGGAGCCACAGGTCCGGGCCGAGGAAGCCGCCCACCGGCGCCGCCAGCAGGAGCAGCGAGCCGAGGCGCCCCGGCATGAGCGGCGCCCAGACGCTTCCGGCCAGTCCCGCCACGACCGCACCGGCGAGCTTCGCCCCCATCAGCTCACGCACGCCGAGTCCGCCGGGCCGGCCGGCCGCGGCGATCCGAGCTTCGAGATCCTGGGGCGCTCCCAGCTCGGCCCGCCGCATCCGCCGTCCGGCGGCCGCGAGCAGGCGCACCGAGCGCGGGACGTCCGGCGAGCGAACGCCGCCCGGCGTCCCCGTCTGCAGCAGCAGGCCCCCACCCGCCACCCCGAGGGCGGCGGCGGAGAACGCCAACACGATCGCGATCACACCCTCACCCGCCCCAGCCGCCGGATCAGAACCGCCGCCGCGACCTGAAGCGCGACCGCGATGCTCACCAGCCACGCCGTCAGGAACGAGCTCCACAGTCCGAGCAGCCAGCCGGGACTCGCGAGCTCGGCCAGGAGCGCGCCGCCGAGCGGCAACAGCACCACGATCAGCCCGGTGAAGCGCGCCTGCGCCGTTGCGCTGCGCGCCTCCGCCTCCACGCGCGACTGATCCTCGAAGGCGCGGGCACAGTCGCGCAGCAGCCGGGCGAGGTCGCCGCCGGCCCGCCGCTGCAGCAGGCAGGCGGCTACGAGCGTGTCGAGCTGCGGAGAGAGCGCCCTCGCCCTGAGCGCCTCGAGCGCCGCCTCGGTGCGGGCGCCGGCCGCCAGCTCGGCAGCCGTGCGCCGCAGCTCGTGCCCCGCCGGACCGGGAACCGATGCCGCCGCCTCCGGGAGCGC
>DAIMGB010000279.1:0-3224 GCA_036724195.1 Thermoleophilaceae bacterium | reverse complement strand
CCGATCACCTGGCCGAAGCTCCGGTTCTCGAGCACCATCACGGCGACGTGGGACGGGTGGATCAGATTGCCCGCCGTGACCACGGTGTCGCTGCCGCAGCCGGCCAGCGCCATCAGGCTCATCGCGAGAGCGGCGAGCACCGCGCGCGTCCACATGGGCCGGAGCCTGTCTAACGGGCATGAAGAGAACATGAACGCTCGAACTGCCGTTTATGGGTCATGGCTCGGGGTATCGCCGAGCCATGAGCTCGCTCCCCAGTGCGCGCGGGCCTCTCAGCGCCTACCTGTTCGACGGGCTCGTGGAGCCGGCCCACGAGCTGTCCGGATGGCCTTCGCCGGACGGCGACGTGCTGGCCGACGAGGACGTCCAGCTCGCGCTCTACTGCTGCTACGAGCTGCACTACCGCTCCTTCGACGGTGTGGACGACGCGTGGGAGTGGGAGCCGTCGCTGCTCGCCTTCCGGGCAGCGCTGGAACGAGCCTTCGAGACCGAGCTGCTTCGCCTGGTGGACCATCCCGGCCGGGCCGGCGGAGCCGACATGGACCTGCAGCTCCGCGCTTTGATCGACGCCGACGACGCGCCGCCGCTGTCGCGCTACCTGGAGCGACGCGCCACGCTCGAAGAGGCCCTCGAGTTCCTCGTGCACCGCTCGGCCTACCAGCTGAAGGAGGCCGACCCGCATTCGTGGGCGCTCCCCCGTCTAACCGGCAAGCCGAAGGCAGCGCTGGTGGAGATCCAGGCGGACGAGTACGGCGGCGGCGACGAGCGCTGGATGCACGCCACGCTGTTCGCCGACGCGCTGGCCGGAGCTGGGCTCGACCCGGCCTACGGGGTCTACCTCGACGTGATCCCCGGCACCACGCTCGCCACGGTCAACCTGATGTCGCTGTTCGGGCTGCACCGGCGCTGGCGCGGGGCGATCATCGGCCACCTAGCGGTCTTCGAGATGAGCTCGACCGGTCCGAACCGGCGTTACGGCAACGCCTTCCGGCGACTCGGCTTCGGAGCCGACATGACGCGCTTCTTCGACGAGCACGTTGAGGCCGACGCCGTGCACGAGAACGTGGCAGCCAACGACCTGGCGGGCACGCTGGCGAGCGAGAGTCCCGAGCTGGCCGCCGACGTACTGTTCGGCGCGCGGGCCCTGCTCGCGTTGGACCACAGCTTCATCGCCCGGTTGATGGACAGCTGGGAGCGCGGCGAGAGCTCGCTACTCCAGCCGCTCGCCGCGGCGGCCCCGGCCTAGCCGGCCTGCTCGGCGCCGCTCGAGCAGCGGAAGCCGACGGCGGTGTGCGTGCCGTCGCAGAGCGGCCGCGTGCGCGAGCGCCCGCAGCGGCACAGCGCGATCGTCTTACGCCTGACGTCGATCTCGTTGCCGTCCTGGTCGAGCAGCTTGAAGTCGCCCCTGACCAGGTAGGGCCCGTCGCGGTAGGGGGTGATGGTCGGCTTTCGCCCCACGCGGGATCGATACCCGCGGTCCGGTTCGCCAAACTGCCGCCCGTGGACCCCGATCCGGTCGAGATCCGCGTGCTTGGCTGCCTCGTGGAGAAGCAGCGCACCACGCCCGACGCATACCCGCTCACGCTGAACTCGCTGCGGCTGGCGTGCAACCAGTCGACAAACCGCGACCCGGTCGTGGACTATGGCGACTCCGAGATCCGCGCCGCGCTCGAGCGGCTCGGGCGGCGGGGCTGGACGAGGATGGCCAGCTGGGGCGGCCGTTCGGTGAAGTACCGCCACCTGTTGGGCGACGCCCTCGGGCTCTCGCGAGAGCAGGTGGCGCTGCTCGCCGTGCTGATGCTGCGCGGCCCGCAGACGCCCGGCGAGCTGAAGGGTCGCAGCGAGCGGCTGCACACGTTCGGCTCGCTCGCAGAGGTCGAGCAGGAGCTCGGCGCGCTCGGCGAGCGCGAGCTGGTCCGCGCCCTGCCGCGCCGGCCGGGCCAGAAGGAGCAGCGCTACGAGCAGCTGCTGGGGGGCGAGGACGAGGGGGAGCCGGGCTCGCCGGCGCCGGTGGAGGCGCCGCCGGTGGCGGCGGCCGCGCCGGTGCCGAGAGCGGATGTCGGGCCTGCGGCGGCGGACCGTGCGGCCCCGCCGAACGACCTCGAGGAGCGCGTGGCTCGCCTCGAGCGCGAGGTCGCGGCGCTGCGGGCGGAGCTGGGCGCCTCTTAGCGCAGCAGCAGCTCGCGCATGGCCTCGGGACTCGCGTCCGAGGGCTCGGTGGACTCCATGAAGTCCGTGAGAATCGCGGCCAGGCGGTACGGGTCGTCGAGCTGGGGGAAGTGGCCGGCGTCCGGGAGCAGCTCCAAGCGGCTGCCGGGCATCGCCTCGTGCGCCGCCTCGCCGTGCCGGGCCGGGATGATCGGGTCGCGCGCGCCCCATACGAGCAGGGACGGCATCACCTCGGTCAGGTGGAGGCGGTCGTTCGCGCTGACGCGCTGGCCGCGCGGGTCGATCACCGAGCGCAGGGTGTGCAGGAACGCCTGGCGCGCGTCGGAGTCGGCCAGCGAGCCCAAGCCCGTGGCCAGCTCGGCGATGTCGTGGCCCGGCTTCAGCCGCAGGTGGCCGAGCAGCCGCCCAAGGCCGGCGGCGACGGAGCGCACGCGCCGGCTTGCCAGGAGCGGCAGCACGAGCTCGGAGCCGGGCAGTGCCGCGGCGCGCAGCAGCAGGCTCACGTCGTTGCCGAGGCCGCCGCTCGACACCAGCACGAGCCGCTCGCAGCGCTCGGGGAACTGGTAGGAGAACTGCATGGCGATGCCGCCGCCCAGCGAGTGGCCGACGACGGTGGCCCTCGGCAGGTCTAGCGCGATCAGCAGGTCGCGCAGGCCCGCGGCGTAGGCCCCGAGCGAGTAGTCGCCGCGGGGCTTTGCCGACTGCCCGTGCCCGAGCAGGTCGGGCGCGATCACCGTGAAGCGCTCGGCCAGCAGCGGGAGCAGCGGCTCCCAATGGGCCGAGCTGCCCGTGATGCCGTGCACCAGCAGGATCACGGGGCCGCTGCCGCCGGTGCGGAAGGCGGTTCGCTTGCCGTAGAGCGTGAGCTCTTCGGTATGGATCTCAGCACTCACGAGCCTCACGATGCCACAAGGCGCTGTCCGGCATCGTCAAAGACAGACGGCCGCCTAAGATCCGGTCCGTGCAGCTGGGCCTCTTCATCTTCCCGACCGACTACACGCTGGATCCCGCGCGGCTGGGCCGGCTGGCCGAGGAGCACGGCTTCGACTCGCTGC
>DAIMGB010000278.1:0-3292 GCA_036724195.1 Thermoleophilaceae bacterium | reverse complement strand
GGGAGCCGGAGGCGGACGAAGGAGCGAGCCTGCGAGCGACAGGTCTGCGGAAGGGAACGACCGACGGACCCGCAGCCACCCGGGGATACAGCTAAGCGTCTTCGGACTGCCGCAGCAGCGCGCCGGTGGTCTGCTCGAGGATCCGGCGCCAGGCCGCGGTGTTCTCGCGCTCCTTCGAGAAGCGCTTGACCACCTTGCGCACGCGCGTGGCCGAGATCTCGATGCCGTGCTTCGCGCAAACCGCCTTCAGCTCGTCGTAGTCCTGGGCCAGCTTCAGCGTGAC
The DNA here is from genome assembly GCA_036724195.1 of Thermoleophilaceae bacterium. GTDB lineage: Bacteria > Actinomycetota > Thermoleophilia > Solirubrobacterales > Thermoleophilaceae > DATACN01. The sequence continues at coordinate 3,009 of DAIMGB010000278.1, read as the reverse complement.
CGACTCGAAGCCGTGCTTGGCGATCTCCACGCGGCGGCTGAAGTTCATGATGTTGGTCTCGAACATCAGCTCGTCGTTGGGGTCGGGCTCGATCAGGATGATGTCGACGCCGGGGTACTTCTCCTGCCAGTGGCTGACAGCCTCGTGCAGGCGCTGGTGGGCCAGCAGCTTGAAGGCCTGGTAGCCGATCTGGGGGAAGCCCATGTCGGCGACGCGCCTTACGCGGCTGCCGAGCATCGTCGGGATCACCTTCTGGAAGTCGTTGACGTAGGGCACCAGCGGGTTCACCACGATCACGAACTTCGCGCCGCGCTCGACGGCGATGTCCACGTTGGTGGTCGAGCGGATGCCGCCGTCGACCAGGTGGCGGCCCTTGATCTCGACCGGCTTGTAGATCATCGGGAGCGCCGTCGAGGCGGCCACCGCGCGGGCGATCGGCACGTCGTCCCAGTCGGGGCCGCCGAGCACCACGCGCTCGCAGGTGTCGAGGTCGGTGGCCGCCAGGTAGAGCTCGTTCTGGAGCAGGCGGAAGTCGTTGCTGCGGTCGGGGTCGCCCAGCACGCTCTCCAGGTACTCCTGGATCCCGGCGCCGTCGTACATGCCCGACGGCAGCGCCTCGGCCAGCCCCACCGCCATGTCGATCACCGACGCCGAGCGGATGTTGCCGAGCAGGTTGCGGCCGAGGCCCAGCGCCCGCAGCGGCAGCAGCGCGGCGCTCTGGGCGATCTCGAGCAGGTTCGGGCGCATCAGGCTGCCCCGGTCCACGTCCTTGAAGGGCGTGGGCACCTGCTGGTTGACCACGCGCATCATCTCCTCGGGAGTGACCCCGTTGGCCACCAGGCCGGCCACAAACGAGCCCGCGCTGGTGCCCACGTAGACGTCGAACTGGTTGACGGTGCGGTTCACCGCCAGCAGGTCAAGTGCCCGGAGGGCGCCGATCTCGTACACGCCGCCGGTGAAGCCGCCGCCGCCCAGCACGAGCGCCGTGCGAGAGCGCCGGGGCCGGCGCCGGGCGGGCTTGCCCTGCGTCTTGCGCGCCTTGGGGGACGGCTTCTGGAGCTTTACGACCTCGCCCATGTGGGTTGATTATCGGCTATGCAGCGGATTGCAGTGAGGAACCGCTTCAGATTGGTCGCTACGGTGTTCCACCTTCGATGCCGTCAGCCCGCCAAGCGCTCGTCCCCATCCTGGGGGCCGCGCTCCTAGCCCTGCCCTCCGCGCCCGCCGCCGCGGCGCCCGGCGACGCCGCTCTCGGCCGCTCCCTCGCCAAGGCCATGCGCGGCGCCGGATCGAGCTCCGGGGCCTTCGTCTACAACGCCACCGACCGCGACAGCGTGCTGCGCATGCGCCACCGCACCGCGCGCAGCCTGGCCTCGAACACCAAGCTCTTCACCAGCACTGCGGCGCTGGCGCAGTTCGGCACGGCCGGCACGCTGCCCACCGAGGTGCGCGGCACCGGCGACCTGGCCGCCGACGGCACCTTCACCGGCAACCTTTACCTCCACGGCGGCGGCGACCCCACCTTCGGCAGCAGCCGCTTCGTCAAGCGCGCCTACGGCACCGGCGCGACGGTCGAGCAGCTCGCGGTCGCGCTGAAGGACGCCGGCTTCAGGCACGTAGAGGGCAGCATCCTCGGCGACGAGTCGCGCTTCGACAGCCGCCGTGGCACGCGCTACTCGGGCTTTCGCACCAACCTCGACATCGGCGGCCCGCTGAGCGGCCTGGAGTACAACCGCGGGCTGGCCTCGGAGAGCGGGCGCTCCTTCCAGTCGAACCCACCGGCCTTCGCCGCCGGCAAGCTCGGCTCTGCGCTCAAGGCCCGCGGAGTCAAGGTCACGGGCAAGCCCAAGGCGGGTGTCACACCGGCCGACGCGCGCACGCTGGCGAGCGTGGACTCGCCGCCGATGGGCCGGATCGTTCGGATCATGAACAAGCCCTCCGACAACTACTTCGCCGAGACGCTCATCAAGGACGTGGGCTTCCTGGCCGGCCACCGCGGCACGACTGCCACCGGAGCCCGTGCCGTCTCCCGCTTCGCCAAGCGCCTCGGTTCAGTGGTAAAGCTCGTGGACGGCTCGGGCCTGTCGCGCTCCGACCGCGCCTCCCCCTACCGCGTCGGCCGGCTGCTGCTCTCGATGCGCAGCCGCGACGAGTTCAGCGCCTTCTTCGACTCGCTGCCGATCGCCGGCCGCGACGGCACGCTCTCGACCCGCATGCGCCACGGCGCGGCGCGCAACCGCTGCCGCGCCAAGACCGGCACGCTCTCGAACGTGAGCGCGCTGTCCGGCTACTGCACCGCCCGCTCGGGCGACGTCTACGTGTTCTCGATCCTGATGAACCGGGTGAACGTGGCCGGCGCCCACAGCATCCAGGACCGGATGGCGAACGCCATCGCGGCTATTCGCTGAGGAGGCTCAGCAAAGCGGCCTCATCCAGCTGCTCAGTGCCAAGCTCCTGGGCTTTGCTGAACTTGGATCCGCCCGGGTCATCGCCCACCACGACGTAGTCCGTTTTCCCTGACACGGAACCGGTGACCTTGCCGCCGGCCTCTTCGATTCGCTCGGTCGCAACCTCACGGCTCATGCCGGGCAGCGTCCCGGTGATTACCAGCGTCTTTCCGCTGAGTGGGCCTTCGGCAGCTGCTTCCTTGCCTGCCATCTGCAGACCCTTCCCGCGCAAGCGCTCGATCAGCTCCCGCGTGCGCTCCTCGTCGAGTGTCTTCGCGATCGTGTCGGCCAGCACCGGCCCGATGCCGGGCGCCTCCACCACCTGCTCGCCGTCGGCCTCGAGCAGCGCGTCCATCGAGCCGAACTGCTGCGCCAGGGCGCGCGCGTTCACATAGCCGATGCCCGGGATCCCCAGCGCGTAGAGCACGCGGAAGAAGGGCACCTCCTTGGAGCGCTCGATCGCCTCCAGCAGGTTGCGGGCGGAGATCTCGCCGAAGCCCTCGAGCCCCGTCACTCGCTCCTCGTCGAGCTCGTAGATGTCGGCGATGTTCCGGATCAGGCC
>DAIMGB010000277.1:2941-3305 GCA_036724195.1 Thermoleophilaceae bacterium | reverse complement strand
CTCGTGGCCACGAAGGTGTGGAGCTCGGACGCGCGCGAGGCCGCGGCCCAGATCGAGCACTCGCTCGACTGCTTCGGCGGGGTCGTGGACCTCTACCAGGTGCACAACCTGCTCGGCTGGCGCGACCGCCTGACCGAGCTGGAGGGCCTGCGCGAGCGCGGCGCGGTGCGGGTGATCGGCGCGACCCACTACAGCCCCGGCGCGTTCCCCGAGCTGGCCGAGGTCATGCGCAGCGGCCGCATCGAGGCGGTGCAGGTGCCCTACAACCCGCTGGAGCGCGAGGTCGAGCGCGAGATCCTGCCGCTGGCGGAGGAGCTCGAGCTGGGCGTGGTGGTCATGCGCCCGCGGGGCGGCGGCTCGCTGG
>DAIMGB010000277.1:0-2931 GCA_036724195.1 Thermoleophilaceae bacterium | reverse complement strand
CCGCCGAGCTGCGCCCGCTCGAGCCTTACGGCGTGACGAGCTGGCCCCAGGCGCTCATCAAATGGATCCTGAGCGATCCTCGCTGCCACGTGGCGATCCCCGCCAGCTCGCGGCCGGAGCGCGTAGCCGAGAACGCGGCGGCCGGAGAGCCGCCCTGGCTCGGGCCCGGGGAACGCGAGCTCGTCGCCGAGCTGGCGTCCCGGCGCGGCTAGGTGCCGTCGCCCAGCCCCTTCTCCTCGGCCGCCTTGTAGGCGATCTGGAGGAAGTCCGCGATCGTGAGCGCGGTGAACGTGGAGGCGACCATGCGCGTGGTCCGCGGCGCGTAGACCAGGCTCAGGTGCATGCTGGCCGACACCCACAGGCCGAGGCAGTAGGGGCAGATCAGGAGCTCGCCGATCGCGCCCCGCAGGCCGGCGCCGCGGGCGCGCTCCTCCACCTCGCCGGGGCCGCCCGGTGCCTGGTACGCCGTGAACGGGGCTCGCAGGAAGCTCGTGATCTTGTCCTTCGTGATCACGCGCGACAGCTTGTGGCTGGCCACGCCGATCAGCACCACGTCGCCGGGCTCGATCCGCTCGGGCAGGCGGCCGGAGCGGGCGGCGGCTGCCAGGGCCGCGGCGAAGGCGCCGTTGAAGGCGCCGGTGAAAAGCGCGTAGGAGCCGAACGGCGGGCGCTTGCGCGGCGGCGCGTAGCCCGACAGTGGCCCGTCCTCGGGGCTGCGCTGAGTCTCGGTGGCCATCGGGTCCCAGCCTAGGCGGTCGCGGTCAGTCCTTGATCTTGCGCGTGTCCCTGGGCTCCACGAAGGGCTCGCGGTCCTCTGGCGTCATGCCGCCCTCGATGGCCCGCTCGCGCTCGAGCTCGGCGTTCAGCTCGGCACCCAGCAGCACCGCGATGTTCGAGATCCAGAGCCAGACCAGGAAGGTGACCACGCCGCCGAGGGCGCCGTAGGTCTTGTTGTAGGAGCCGAAGTTCGCCACGTAGAAGGCGAACGCCGCCGAGGCGATCACCCAGATCAGAACGGCCAGCAGGCCGCCTGGGCTGACCCAGCGGAACTTCGGGTGCTTCACGTTCGGCGCCGCCCAGTAGAGGAAGGCGAACATGAAGCTCACGACAAGCAGCAGCACCGGCCACTTGGCGATGTCCCAGACCTGCACGGCGGTGTTGCCGACGCCGATCAGGTTGCCCACCTGCTGGGCGAGACCGCCGGTCAACGCGACCGCCAGGGCGCTCGCCGCGACGAGCACCAGCAGCACGATCGTCACGCCGATGCGCACGGGCGCGGTCTTCCAGATCGGGCGCCCCTCCGGCACGTCGTAGATCGCGTTCGAGGCACGCATGAAGGCGGCCACGTAGCCCGAGGCCGACCAGATCGCGCCGGCGATGCCGACCACGAACAGCACGCCAGCGGCGCCCTGGCTCTTCTGGAGGTTCTGGATGGCGCTCGTGAAGATCTGCTTCGCCGGCCCGGGGGCGACCGAGCTGAGGTTGTCGATCAGCGGCTGGGTGGCGGAGTGGCCCAGCAGCCCGACCACCGAGATCAGCGCGATCAGTGCCGGAAAGATCGAGAGGATGCTGTAGTAGGTCAGCGCCGCCGCCCAGTCGGTGATGTTGTCGGCGGAGAACTCCTTGCCGGTGCGCTTGAGCACCTGGATCCAGCCGCGGCCCTTCACATCGGTGGGCTCGTCGGGCGCGCGTGTGGCGTCGGGTGCGGATTCGTTTCGGGGGGCTACGCCCATACGGGGCCCCTATCCCCATTATTGGACTTGTTATGCCGATTGATCCAGGCCGTTTCCGCATGGCTGCATCTGGGCATCCGCCAGAGGTGCTCACACGCTCGGTGGGGATCGCGGCTGGCGTATGCGGGATCGCGGCGGCGAGCCTCGGGCTGCCGTCTGCCCCAACCACAGACGCGTGGGGCTGGATCATCTGGGGCCGGGAGCTGGCGCACGGCACGCTGCACACGGCGGTCGGCGGCTCGCCCTCCTGGAAGCCGCTCCCGGTCGTGTTCACCACGCTCCTCTCGGCGCTCGGCGAGCACGCCCCCGAGGGCTGGCTCTTCCTGTCGCGTGCCTTCGGCCTGGCCGGCCTGGTGCTGGCGTATCTCGTGGCCAGGCGGCTGGCGGGCCGCGCCGCGGGCGTCGTGGCGGCGGTGGCGCTGGCGCTCTCGGGCGGCTGGGTTCGCGGGCTCGAGCACGGCTACAGCGAGCCGGTGGTGGTCGCCGCGCTGCTGGGAGCACTGCTCGCCCACCTCGAGGGCCGGTCTCGGATCGCGCTCTGGCTGGTGGCCGCGGCCACGCTGGCGCGGCCGGAGCTGTGGCCGCTGCTGCTCCTGCTGGCGCTGTGGCTCGGCAGGCGCGACCCGCTGCGGCGCGTCGAGGGCCTTGTGATGGCGGCCGTGGTGCCCGCCCTGTGGGTTGGGGTCGACTGGCTCGGCTCCGGGCGCTTCCTGAACGGTGGCAAGACCGCCGCCGAGGTGGCGAAGCACCTGTCCGGCTGGGACATGATCGACCTGGCGCTTCGCATGCCGTCGCTGCCGGTGCTGGCACTCGCCGCCGCCGGCGCAACCTTCGCGGCGCTGCGAGGCGACCGGATGCCCGCCGCGCTGGCCGCGGCCACGGTCGGCTGGGCGGGCGCGCTGGCGGTGGCGGTCTCGGTGGGCTATCCGCCCAGCGATCGCCTGATGTTTCCGCTGATGGCCGGCGTGAGCGTGCTCGCCGGACTGGGCGCCGCGCGCGCGGTGGCCCTGGCCGGCAGCTCGGCCGGCGCCAGGGCGGCGGTGGCGGCGGCGCTTGTGGCGATCAGCCTGCCCTTCGCGGTGGCGCGCGTCGAGGGCTTCTCCCGGCAGATGGAGGCCGGCGAGGCGCGCGCGCGGCTGCAGCTCGACCTACGCCATGCGGCCCGCATGACCAGAGCCGACGCGCCGGGCTCCAAGGC
>DAIMGB010000276.1:859-3348 GCA_036724195.1 Thermoleophilaceae bacterium | reverse complement strand
TACGCGCGCGGGCGCGAGCAGTTCGGCCAGCCGATCGCCTCCTACCAGCTCGTGCAGGACAAGCTGAGCCGCATGCTGGCCGAGATCACGGCGATGCAGCTGCTCTGCCTGCGCCTGAGTCAGCTCGCCGGCGACGGCCGGCTGACCCCCGGCATGGCCTCCCTGGCGAAGATGAACCACGCCGCCAAGGCGCGCCAGGTGGTGGCCGACGCGCGGGACATCCTCGGCGGCAACGGCATCCTGCTGGAGAACCACGTGGCTCGCCACCACGCCGACATGGAGGCGATCTTCACCTTCGAGGGCACCGACAGCATGCAGTCGATGATCGTGGGGCGCGAGATCACGGGGATCTCGGCGATCGCGCCGGGGAGGCGTACTACGTAGTGGCCGACTACATCGGAGCCATCGACCAGGGCACCACGAGCTCGCGCTTCCATCCTGTTCGACGCCGACGGCCACATCGCGCACGTGGCCCAGAAGGAGCACGAGCAGATCACGCCGGAGGCCGGCTGGGTCGAGCACGACGCCACGGAGGTCTGGCGGCGCACGCGCGAGGTGATCGGCGGGGCGCTCGCCAGCTCCGACGTCGAGGCGAGCGACATCGCGGCGATCGGCATCACCAACCAGCGCGAGACCACCGTGGTCTGGGACCGCGAGAGCGGCGAGCCCGTCTACAACGCGATCGTCTGGCAGGACACCCGCACCGGCCCGCTCGTGCGCGAATCCGCCGGCGACGAAGGCCTCGACCGCCTGCGCGACAAGACCGGCCTGCCGCTCTCCACCTACTTCTCGGGACCGAAGATCGCCTGGATCCTCGACAACGTGGACGGCGCGCGAGATCGCGCCGAGAACGGCGAGCTGGCCTTCGGGACGATGGACACCTGGGTGCTCTGGAACCTGACCGGCGGCAGGGACGGCGGCCTGCACGTGACGGACGTGACCAACGCGTCGCGCACCCTGATGATGGACCTCGAGACGCTCGACTGGCACGAGCCGAGCCTCGAGCTGATGGGCGTGCCGCGCTCGATGCTCCCGGAGATCCGCTCCTCCAGCGAGGAGTACGGCGAGGTCAAGGGCACCGCCGTCGGAGGCCGCCCCGTTTCCGGCATCCTCGGTGACCAGCACGCCGCCCTGTTCGGCCAGACCTGCTTCGAGCCGGACGATGCGAAGAACACCTACGGCACCGGCTCCTTCCTGCTGGTGAACACCGGCAACGAGATCCACCGGACCGAGAAGCTGCTCACGAGCGTGGGCTACAAGATCGGCGATGCCGACCCGACCTACGTGCTCGAGGGATCGATCGCGGTGACGAGCGCGCTCGTCCAGTGGCTGCGCGACCGGCTCGGCCTGATCGACGAGGCGCCCGAGGTCGAGGAGCTCGCCAAGAAGCGTGGACGACAACGGCGGCGTCTACTTCGTGCCCGCGTTCTCGGGGCTGTTCGCGCCCTACTGGCGCGACGACGCGCGCGGGGCGATCCTCGGCCTGACCGCGTACGCGAACTCCGGGCACATCGCGCGAGCGGCGCTCGAGGCCACGGCCTGGCAGACCAAGGAGGTCGTGGACGCGGCCAACGAAGTGGCCGACGTGCCGTTCGACGAGCTGCGGGTGGACGGGGGGATGGTGGCGAACGAGCTGCTGATGCAGTTCCAGGCGGACGTGCTCGGGGTTCCGGTGATCCGGCCGGAGGTCACCGAGACCACCGCGCTCGGCGCGGCCTACGCCGCCGGCCTGGCGGTGGGCTTCTGGTCCGACCAGGACGAGCTGCGCGAGCGCTGGTCAGAGGACAAGCGCTGGGAGCCGAACATGGAGGACGACGACCGCGACGAGCAGTACGCGAAGTGGAAGAAGGCCGTCGAGCGCAGCTTCGACTGGGCCGACTGACTTCTCGTACACGATCTCCGGTCGGTGGGGGTAGGCGCCTGCGGCATACTCGCGGGTGATGTCGCGGGAGAACGTGGAGGCGGTGCGCACGGCCTGGGATGCATGGGAGCGCGGGGACATGGAGGCGCTCTTCCGCTTCTACGACCCCGATATCGAGTGGGACCAGGCGCGATACCTGGCGGGGGGACCCTCGGGCGTATTCGGAGGCCACGAGGGCGTGCGACGCTTCTTCCGCGAGTGGCTGTCGTCCTTCGACATCATCCAGGGCGGTCGCGGCAAGGGCAGCGGCATCGCGGTCGAAATGCCGCCCTACTCCCAGCTCTATCGGCTGCGACACGGACGGGCGGTCCGCGTCGAGGTCTACAGCGATAGGGACGAGGCCCTCAAAGCCGCGGGGCTGCGGGCCTAGCCGCGGCGAGCTTCGCTTAGCTACCTGGCGGTGCGCTCGAGCAGACACTCGAGTACGGGCCTGAGGCAGCGAGCACAGCCTTGACCTCGCCCCGGTCCGGGAGCTCGAGCCGGTCCAGCACGTCGGCGTCCTTGCCGACCGCGTTCATGCTGCCGATCGGGAACCATCGAAGCTGAACGCCCAACACGAGCACGAAGA
>DAIMGB010000276.1:0-849 GCA_036724195.1 Thermoleophilaceae bacterium | reverse complement strand
CGCCGGGTGTGTCGGCCGCTCCGCTCAGGCTCCGGAGGTGGCCAGGTAGCGCTCGTGGGCCTGCTCCCAGGCGGGCCTGTGCCGTTCGTCCCAGTGCTCCCAGTCCACGGGGTCGCCGGCCAGGAGCTGGTCGAGGTGGTCCAGGTGCACGTGCCAGCCGGCCAGCGCCAGCGGAAGCACGTCGTCGGGCGCGGGGACCGTGCTGGTGAAGGTGAGCAGACAGGCGTCGCCGTCCGGCTCGAGCTCGAAGCGCAACACGCCGTGCGGGTCGCCGGCGATCTCGAACAGCCGCGGCGGGTCCAGCTCCGTGACCTCGCCGTGCAGCACCGCCTGGTTCCCCTCGTCGTCGGTGTTCTGCCAGCGCAGCACCACGCTCCCGCCCTCGCGCAGGTCCAGCTCCGCCTCGGCCCACCAGCCCAGCATCTGGCCGGGCTCGGTGATGGCGGCCCAGACGCGGTCTACCGGGTGCTCGAGGCGGCGCTCGAAGCGCAGCACCCGCTGGTCGCCGATCCGCTCCACCGATCCGTCGCGTGTCATTGCCGCTCCTGTTCGTCGAGGTGTCGTTCGAGTCCGTCGAGCCGGCCGGCCCACTGCTGGCGCCAGGGCTCGAGCCAGGCGTCGACCTCGGCCAGCGGCTCCGGCCGCAGCCGGTAGACGCGCCTCTGCGCGTCGCGCTGGACGTCGACCAGCCCCGACTCGCGCAGCACGCGCAGGTGCTTGGAGACGCCGGGCTGGCTGAGCCCCAGCCCCTGGACCAGCTCGCCCACCAGGCGCGGGCGCTCGAACAGCAGCTCGAGGATGCGGCGCCGGTTCGGCTCGGCCAGGGCGGTGAAGGTCGCCGTGCTCACG
>DAIMGB010000275.1:0-3349 GCA_036724195.1 Thermoleophilaceae bacterium | reverse complement strand
GTCGAGGTCGTACTCGGCCGCCAGCTCGGCCGGGTCGCGGTCCACAGCCGTGCGCGAGAACTCGCCGATCGCCCGGCCCAGCTCGAACGGCCGGCCGATCCCGTCGCCCTTCCAGAAGGGCAGCGCGCCGGGCGCGCCGGGAGCGGGGGTCACGATCACGCGGTCGCGCGTGATCTCCTCGATGCGCCAGGTGGAGGCGCCGAGCATGAAGGTCTGGCCGGCGCGCGCCTCGTAGACCATCTCCTCGTCCAGCTCGCCCACGCGGCGGCCGTCGGGCAGCTGCACTCCGAAGAGGCCGCGGTCGGGGATCGTGCCGGCGTTGGTCACGGCGAGCTGGCGCGCGCCCTTGCGCGCGCGGACCGTGTCCTTCACGCGGTCCCAGACGATTCGCGGGCGCAGCTCGGCGAACTCCTCGGACGGGTAGCGGCCGTCGAGCATGTCGAGCACGCTGTCGAGCAGCTCGCGGGAGAGGTCGGAGAACGGGTAGGCGCTGCGCACCAGCTCGTGCAGCTCGGGCACGCGCCACTCCTCGTCGTCGCCCGCGGCGGTCATGGCCACGATCTGCTGGGCCAGCACGTCGAGCGGGTTGCGCGGCACCACGGTCGGCTCGATGTCGCCAGTCCGCATTCGCTTCGCCACCACGGCGCACTCGAGCAGGTCGGCGCGGAACTTGGGGAAGATGCGGCCCTTGCTGACCTCGCCGACGCCGTGGCCGGCGCGGCCGATGCGCTGGAGCCCGGCGGTCACCGACTTCGGCGACTCCACTTGCAGCACGAGGTCCACGGCGCCCATGTCGATTCCCAGCTCGAGCGACGAGGTGGCCACCAGGCAGGGCAGCTCGCCCGACTTCAGCAGGTCCTCCACCACCAGGCGCTCCTCGCGTGCGAGCGAGCCGTGGTGGGCACGGGCTATCTGCGCGGGCTTGTCCTCCTCTCCCGCAAGCTCGTTCAGCCGCAGCGCCAGCCGCTCGGCACCACGGCGGTTGTTCACGAACACGATCGTCGAGCGGTGCTCGCGCACCAGCTCGAGCAGCTCCGGGTAGATGGCCGGCCAGATCGAGCGGCGCGTGGCCTCCCCGCCGATCACCGCGTCGAGGTCGGCGCCCTGGTCGGGCTCCTTCATGTCTTCGACCGGCACCTGGATCTGCAGGTCGAGCGGCTTGCGCACGCCGGTGTCCACGATCCGGCAGTGACGGCCGGCGCCCACCAGGAAGCGGCCGACCTCCTCGAGCGGCTTCTGCGTGGCCGACAGCCCGATGCGCTGCAGCGGGCGCCCGGCCACGTGCTCCAGGCGCTCGAGCGTCAGGGCAAGGTGTGCGCCGCGCTTGGTGCGCGCCACTGCGTGGATCTCGTCCACGATCACGGCCTCGGCGTCCACCAGGAACTCCCTCGCGCGCGAGGTCAGCATCAGATAGAGCGATTCCGGAGTGGTGATGAGCACGTCGGGCGGCTTGCGCAGCATCGCCTGACGCTCCTTCTGTGGCGTGTCGCCGGTCCTGATGGCCACCTCGATGTCGCCGCCTATGCCGGCCAGCGGGGCGCGCAGGTTCTTCTCGACGTCGTAGGAGAGCGCCTTCAGCGGCGACACGTAGACGAGCCGCGTCCGGCGGGGCTCGGCGGGCTCGGCCACCAGGCGGTCGAGTGCCCAGAGGAAGGCCGCCAGCGTCTTGCCCGAGCCGGTGGGGGCCGACACCAGCACGTTCTCGCCGCTCGCGATCGCCGGCCAGGCCTGGGCTTGAGCCTCCGTGGGGGCCTCGAACGAGCGCGTGAACCAGTCACGAACCCCCGGGGTGAACGTTGCGAGCGGATCAGGATTCATGCGACCTTCGAATGTACACCGCGAACGCGCGCACTCGGCTAGCCGAGTGCTTGCGCAAGGGCGCGTTGACGCCTGTAAAGGCGCCGCATCTTCTCCCGGCTGCCGCAGCCGTCCATCGCGCACCACTTGCGCCTGCCGCTGGTGTCGAGGAAGAGCCAGCCGCAGTCGCGACCGGGGCAGCGGTGGACGCGCCGCAGGCGCTCGGGGTCGGCCAGCAGCGCCACCGCGTCGGCCGCCACCGCGAAGCGCACGCGGCGCGGATGGCTCCTGCGCCACTCGAGTCCCCAGTAGCCGGCGCCCTCGGCCAGCCAGCCTTCCGCAGCCGCCTCGGCGTGCGTGCGCGCGAGCAGGTCCAGATCGGCCCTGGCAGGGCGCTCGCCGGCGTCGTGCGCCGCGAAGATCGCGTACAGCGCGGCGCGCAGCTCGTGCGCTGCCGCCAGCTCGGCGGCAGTGATCGCCGGCGGCCTTGCGCCGAACAGCCCGACGCGCCGTCCCCAGCGCCCGAGCTCGCCCGGCTGGGTGAGCGCGTCGCTGGCCAGGTCGAGTGGCTCGCCGGCCTCGGTCCAGTCCACGCTGTTCGTGAAGTCGAGGCATAGCGCCCCGCCCAGCAGCTTGATCGTCTCCGGGGTCTCGTTCGGATGCTGCTTACCGCTTAACAACATCAACCGGTAAGGTAGCGCATTCCGTGGACCAGACCAACGACATCCCCGCCGGCATCAGGGCCGGCCTGCCACTGGTGCTGCCCACGCTGGCGCTGGGCGTGTCCTTCGGCGTGCTCGCCAAGCCCGTGATGGGCAGCGTGGCGCCGATCGTGATGTCGGTGATCGTGTTCTCGGGGGCCGCGCAGTTCGCGGCCCTGAGCGTGCTCGCAGCCGGGGGCGGGCCGTTCGCGGCGATCGTGGCCGGCCTGCTGCTGAACCTGCGCTTCCTGCCGATGGGCTTCGCCGTGGCGCCCGCGCTTCGCGGGCGGCCGCTCGCTCGCGCCGCCCAGGGCCAGGCGCTGGTGGACGCCTCCTTCGCCATCGCCAGCCGCCGGGATGGAAGCTTCGACCGCGAGATCCTGCTGGGGGCGACCATTCCCCAGGCCGCGGCCTGGATCGGCGGCACCGCGATCGGAGCCCTGGCGGGGTCGGTGTTCGGCGACCCGCGCAGCATCGGCCTGGACGGCGTGTTCCTGGCCTTCTACCTGTCGCTGCTCGTGGGCGAGGTGAACGACCGCCGCACGCTGCTGGCCGCCGGGTTGGGCGCGCTGATCACCCTGGCGCTGATGCCGTTCGCGCCGCCCGGCGTGCCGGTGGTGGCCGCCGCGCTGGCTGCGCTGGTGGGACTGCGGCGGAGACGCCCGTGAGCGACACCTGGATCACGATCGCCGTGCTGGCGGTGTGCACGGTCACGATCAAGGCCTCCGGCCCGCTGGCGCTGGGCGGCCGCGCCCTGCCCGACCACGTCTCCTCGGTCACCCGCCTGGTGGCGCCCGCGCTGCTGGCGTCGCTGGTGATCTACGAGACCCTCAGCGCCGACGGCACCGGGC
>DAIMGB010000274.1:0-3349 GCA_036724195.1 Thermoleophilaceae bacterium | reverse complement strand
TTCTGCCTGCGCCCGGCCATCACCTCGGTCGGACCGCTCACCGACGAGATCCGCGCCGGCCTGCACCTCTCGAGCGCAGGCGTGGGCCTGATCACCACGCTGCCGCTGCTCGCCTTCGGAGCGGTCTCGCCGTTCGCCGCGCGCATTGGGCTGCGACTCGGCATCGAGCGCACGCTCGGGCTCGCGCTGGCGCTGATCGCCGCCGGGCTGATCGTGCGCTCGGTCTCGGGCGTCGGCATCGTGTACCTGACCACCACGCTGGTGGGCGCGGGCATCGCAGCCTGCAACGTGCTGCTGCCCGGGCTCGTCAAGGAGGAGTTCCAGGAGCGCAGCGGGGCGATGACCAGCGTCTACGTGACCGCGATGGTGGGCATGGCCGGCGTCGCCGGCGCGACGGCCGTGCCGCTGGCGAACAGCGGGCTCGGCTGGCGCGGCGCGCTCGGCTTCTGGGCGGTGCCGGCCGTGATCGCCTTCTTGGTCTGGCTGCCGCGCACGCGCGAGAAGCACGTGCCGGAGGGCGCCCGCGAGCACGTGCCGCTGCCGTGGCGCTCGCCGCTCGCCTGGCAGATCACGATCTTCATGGGGCTGCAGTCGCTGGTCTTCTTCGGGCTCGTGGCCTGGCTGCCCGACCTGCTGCGGGACGCCGGCGTGGGCGCCTCGGCCAGCGGCGTGATGGTGGGGGTGATGCAGCTGGGCGGGCTCGTGTCCACCATCGGTGTGCCGGTGCTGGCGGTGCGGCGCCCTACCCAATACTGGCTGGTGCTCGTGACCACCGCGATCTGCCTGGCGGGCGTGCTCGGCCTGCTGATCGCCCCGCGGCAGCTCGCGGCGGCGTGGGCGATCATGGTCGGCCTCTCCACGGGAGCCTTCCTCAGCCTGGGCCTGACCTTCTTCGTGGTGCGGGCGCGCGACACCGCCCACACGGCCGCGCTGTCAGGGATGGCGCAGTCGGGCGGCTACACGCTCGCGGCCGCCAGCCCGGCGGGAATCGGCGCCCTGCACGACCTGGCGGGCGGCTGGACGCTGCCGCTCTGGACCCTCGTGGGGGTCACGCTGCTCACCGGCCTGTTCGGGCTCGGCGCGGCTCGTGACCGCGTGGTCGCGGATTGAGCAAACTTACTTGAGTGGTGAAGCGCCACTGGATAGGCTCGGGCCATGATCGAGTGCGAGTGGCAGGCCTGGTACGACCGCCTTCCGGGAGGCGACAACCGCCTCCACGTGGCGGGGATGTGCGAGGTCGAGAGCTCGTCCGTGGACCTCAGGCTGGAGGCCGACGACGGGGGCGTGGACGAGCCAGACACGCTCGCGCTGAAGCTGATCTCGAGACCGCCGGAGGCGGGCCAGCGCTCGGTCACCGACGAGCAGGTGAGCTGGACCGGCGAGCACGCCAAGCCCGGCGAGCGCATCAAACGGGTGCGAATCGGGGGCGAGACGGACGTGACGCTTGAAGTGATGGACGAGGCCTGACGCTGCGTCGCGGCCGGGGGCAGAGGGCGCGAAAGCCCGCGCTGGCCTGGACGCGCCCGCCGGCGAGCAGCGCGACCCACTCGTAGCCGGGCGCCGGCCCGTCGCGCCGCAGGGAGGTGGCGCGGGCTACCGCGCCGGCCAGCTCCGGGCCGACCACCGTGATGGCGCTGGCATCGCCGGCAGGGGCGTCGCAGGTGGCCAGGGCCAGCTCGTCGGCGCCGAGCTCGAACTCGCCCGCGCACGCGGTGAGCCGGCGGCCGCGGCCGCTCATGCGGGCGTCGTTCCCGGCCGCGATGCGGTAGTCGCGGGCGCCCGCGGCCTCGAGCATCTCCGCGGCGGCGTCGATCGCCCAGCCGCGCGCGAAGCGCTCGCGGTCACCCCCACCGAGCTCGCGCCAGCGGCGCTCCAGCTCGTCCGGGCATGGGGTCGCGTCGACGTAGTGAAACCAGCCGAGCACGCCGTCGAGCGCACCGCGGGCGAAGCCGCGGTCGCGGACGTCGATCGACACCTGCGCGTTGAGGAGGGAGGTGGTGCGGTGGAGCATGTGGGTCACGGTGGCTGCGCCTCATGAGTGCAGGCTGGGTGGTTGCTGGGGGTTGCCTGGGAGGGCAGAGGGCAGAGGGCAGAGGGCAGAGGGCAGAGCTAACTGCCAGCGGGACTTAGTAGGCGACGCCGGGCTGGCCGTTCGGCGGGGGTCCGCCGAAGCTGCCGGGGCCCGGGCCGCCGCTGGGGGGACCGCCGTTGGGGCGGTCGAACTTGCCGCGGAACCCGGGGCCGCCGTGGCCGGGGCCTCGGACGCCGGGTGGGCCGTTCTGGAAGTTCTTCTTGATCTGATCGGCCTGCTTCTGGGTGATGCGGCCGTTCTTCACCGCCTGGTCGAGGCGCGCGTCGAATTGCTTCTTGCGCGCGGCCTGCAGGGCCTTCTGGACATCGGCCGTGCTCTTGTGCAGCTCGGCGGCCAGGCCGGCCGCGAAGCCGTCGCGGCGCAGGCCGCGGCGGAATGAGCGGCGGTCGCCGGGATTGTCAGAGCGCTCGTGCTTTGCCTCGAGCTTTGTCAGCGCCTTTTCCACGTCGGAGGTGCTCACGCCGTCGAGCTCGGCGGCGATCGCCGACGCCTCCTCGTTCCGGCGCTTCGCCATGCGCTCGTCGCGCACCTGGCCCAGGGCCTTTTGGACCTGGGCCGGGCTCACGCCGTTCAGCTTCGAGGCGAGGTCCTTGGCGAGCCTGGCGTCCTGCCGGTCGCGGCCTCCGTTCATGAACCCGAGCGGCCCACCTCCACCGGCGGCCAGGGCTGTCCCGGCGACGGCGAGGGCACCGACCACGGCTACTGCAGCAAGCGTTCGCTTTCGCATGCCCACATGATCGGCGACGTCTCTGTGAAAGGCCTGAGAATCGCTAGTGGAGGACGACCACGGCAAGGAGGATCAGCAGCGCGATCCCGATCCCTGCCGCCGTGATGCTGAGCGGCCTGTTGCCGCGCCAGAACGCGGGGTCGGCACGGTCGCGGCTGTAGTGGCCCTCGGGCGGCTCGCCGACCCAGTCGTCATCGTCGTCCCAGGGCACGCGGCAAGGATAGGCTGCCACCGGGATGGTGGAGGATTCGCACACCGGCTCCGGCCGGGTCGAGACGGACGACGAGCGCCTCGACCGCAATCTGCAGGAGCTGCTCGGCGAGCTGCGGGTGGCGCTGCCGGGAGTGCAGGTGCTCTTCGCTTTCCTGCTGGTCGTGCCCTTCAACCAGCGCTTCGCCCAGGTCACCTCGTTCCAGCGCTCCCTCTACCTGGGAACGCTGCTGTGCGCCGCCCTGGCGTCTGCCTTCCTGATCGCGCCCACTGCGCACCACCGCCTGATGTTCCGGCGCCAGGACAAGGAGAACCTCGTG
>DAIMGB010000273.1:0-3403 GCA_036724195.1 Thermoleophilaceae bacterium | reverse complement strand
GCGCCTACGGGCTCGTGGGGGTCTGCTGCGGAGCCTGCTGCTGCGGGACCTGCTGCTGCGGAGCCTGCTGCTGCGGAACCTGCTGCTGCGGAGCCTGCTGCTGGGGCGTGCCCTGCTGCGGGACCTGCTGCTGCGGGGTGCCCTGCTGAGGAGCCTGCTGGCCGCCCGTCGTGGCCGTGTCGGTCTTCGACTTCGGCGCGTTCTTGCACTCCGCCACCTGGTAGGCGTCGGCGCAGACGGTCTTGTCCTTGTAGCGCTTCCGGAAGTCCTTGATGAACGTGTCGAGCGCCTTCTGCTGGCGCTGCGACTTCAGCAGGTTCCGGATCGTGGCCTTCGACTGGTCGAGCGACTGCTGCGACGCGGGCGTGACCTTCGTGACCTTGAACACGTAGTAGCCGAACTGCGTCTTGACGGGCCCCTGGAGCTTGCTCTTCTTGGCGTTGAAGATGGCGTCGTTGAAGGCCTTCTCCTGCTGGCCCTCGGCCACGTCGGGCAGCTTGCCGCCCTGTGACTTGGACGCCTGGTCGATCGAGTACTTCTTGGCCACCGTCTTGAAGCTCTGGCCGCCCTGGAGCGCCTTCTGCGCCTGCTGGGCCTTGGCCTTGCCCTTGGTGAGCACCACGTTCAGGGAGCGCCGCTCCGGCTGCGCGAAGCGCTTCTTGTTCTTGTCGTAGTAGCTCCGGACGTCGGCGTCGGTGACCTTTGACTGCTGGTCGGTGACCTTCTGGGTGAGCTTCTGCTGGAGCGTCTCGAGCTTGAAGCGGAAGAGGATGTCCGCCTCGTTCATGCCGGAGGTCGTTAGGAAGGCCTGGTACTTCTTCTCGCCGCCCTTGCCCGGGAAGGCGCGCTTCTTCTCCTCGGTCAGGCGGGTCTTGACCTCCTGGTCGGAGACCTTGACGCCACGGCTGGCGGACTCCTGCTGGACCCACTGGGCCTGGATCAGGAACTGCATGACGTCGCCCTTGAGCTGGTCGTACTCCTGGCGGCACTGCTTCTTCAGCGCGGCGGCGTCGGGCTTCTTGGTGCCCTGGGGCGCGGGCTGCGCGCTCTTGGCCGCCACGCACTTCGAGTAGCTCGGCGGGTCCGGCACGCTGGCGGCGCCGCCCTGGGCACTGCCCTGCGCGGCGCTCTTCAGCCACTTGTCGAAGTCGGCCTTCTTGATCGTGGCGTCGCCGACCTTGGCGACGGAGCCCGACGGCACGTCGCTGCCGCAGCCGGCAATGACCGACGCGCCGAGGACGGCGAGGGCGGCGCAGGCGAGCTGTGTACGGGCAAATTTCATTCGAAGATGTCTAGCGCTGGTTCGTAAAGCGTGACTAAGGCACCGGCGGAGCCTCCCCGAGGCCGGCGCGAAGCGCTGATGGTAGCTAAGTCCTAGGGAGACTCCGGCTCGGTGGCCGTCTCCAGTATTGCCTCGGCGGCGGCCACCACCGCGGGGAAGCGCTCCTCGGGCTCCTCCGGAACCCGCACCCTGACGGTGGAACGGCCGGATTCGTAGACGGCCTCGGGCAGGCGCTCGCGCAGGGCCTTCGCCCCCCGCGAGTCGAGCTCGATCGGGGTCACCGCCAGGCGGCCCCCGGCGAAGTCCACCGAGCGGGCCCCCGCCCGGCCGAGCTTGATCCGCGCGTCCTGGAGCTTGATCAGGTTCTCGAGCGGCTCGGGCAGCGGTCCGAAGCGGTCCTCGAGCTCCTCGCGCAGCATGATCAGCTCCGCTACCTCGCGGGCGCCTGCCACGCGCCGGTGCACCTCGATCTTGGCGGCCTCGTAGGGCACGTAGTCGCCCGGCACGTAGGCGTCCACCGGCAGGTCCATGCGCACCGGCTCGGGGGCCTCCTCGGCCGAGCTGCCGTGCAGGGCCGCGACGGCCTCGTCGAGCATGCCCACGTAGAGCTCGAAGCCCACCGCTGCCACGTGGCCGGACTGCTCGTCGCCGAGCAGGTTGCCGGCACCGCGGATCTCGAGGTCGCGCATGGCGATCTTGAAGCCGGAGCCCAGCTCCGTGTAGTCGGAGAGGGTGGACAGCCGGGCGGCGGCGTCCTGCGACAGGGCGGCCGACGAGGGGTAGAGGAGGTAGGCGTAGGCGCGCTCGCGGGAGCGACCCACGCGCCCACGGATCTGGTAGAGCTGGGCCAGGCCGAGCTCGTCGGCGCGCTCCACGACCAGCGTGTTCGCGCTGGGGATGTCGAGCCCCGACTCCACGATCGAGGTGCACACGAGCACGTCGGCCTCGCCGCGCAGGAAGGTCATCATCGCGTTCTCCAGCTCGCCCTCGGCCATCTGGCCGTGGGCAACCGCCACCCGCGCCTGGGGCACCATCGCGCGCACCCGCTCCGCGGTCCCCTCGATCGTCTCGACGCGGTTGTGCAGGTAGAAGCTCTGGCCCTTCCGGGCGACCTCGCGGGCGAGCGCATTCGTGACCAGCTCCTCGTCGTAGTCCCCGACGTACGTCTTGACGGGACGGCGGCCCTCGGGCGGGGTCTCGATCACCGAGATGTCGCGCAGGCCCGCGAGCGACATCTGGAGCGTGCGCGGGATCGGCGTGGCCGACAGCGAGAGCACGTCCACGCGCAGCCTCAGCTGGCGGAGCAGCTCCTTCTGCTTCACCCCGAAGCGCTGCTCCTCGTCCACGACCAGCAGGCCGAGGTCGTGTGGGCGCACGTCGCGCGAGAGCAGCCGGTGGGTGCCGATCAGGATGTCCACCTTGCCGTCGCGGTAGCCGTCGAGCGCCTGGCGCACCTCCTTCTGCGAGCGGAAGCGCGAGACCATCTCGATGTTGAAGGGGTAGTCGCGCAGCCGCTCGGTGAAGGTGCCGAAGTGCTGCTGGGCCAGGACCGTGGTGGGAACCAGGAACATCACCTGCTTGCCGTCGGAGGCGGCCTTGAAGGCCGCCCGCAGCGCCACCTCGGTCTTCCCGTAGCCCACGTCGCCGCAGATCAGGCGGTCCATCGGGCGCGCCTCCTCCATGTCCGCGCGCACCGCCTCGATGGCCTCCTGCTGGTCGGGCGTCTCTCGGTAGGGAAAGGCGCCCTCGAACTCGAGCTGCCACTCGGAGTCCTGGCCGAAGGCGTAGCCGGCACGGCGGCGGCGCTCCGCGTAGAGGTTGATCAGCTCGCCTGCGAGCTGCTCCGCGGCGCGGCGGGCGCGCAGCTTCTGCTGCTCCCACTGCTTGCCGCCGAGCTTCGAGAGCGGGGGGTCGGAGGCGTCCGCGCCCACGTAGCGGCTGATCTTGTGCAGCTGGTCGCTCGGCACGAAGACCCGGTCGCCGTCCTTGAACTCGAGCTCGAGGTAGTCGCGCGTCACGCCGCCCACGGTCTTGGTCTCGAAGCCCGTGAAGCGGGCGATGCCGTGGTCCTCGTGCACCACCGGCGAGCCGGCGCGCAGCTCGGTGAAGGACGCCATCGCG
>DAIMGB010000272.1:0-3429 GCA_036724195.1 Thermoleophilaceae bacterium | reverse complement strand
GGGTGGGTGTTCTCGAGCGAGAGGCCGCCCATCGTGGCGCGGCGGACGTGCACGTTGAAGATGCGCCCGCGCTGCTCGGTGGCCTCCTGGAAGCCGTCGTTGGCGTGGGCCGCCTCGGGAAAGCGGACGCGGTTGCACTCGACCCCGTCCGGGCGCTGGTAGACGGCCATGCCCCAACCCGAGTCGTGATGCTCGGACTGGCGGATCATGGGGTTCTCCGCCTCGAGCAGCTCGTGGCGGATGGAGACCGCATCGGCGGCCACGCAGCCAAAGACCCGGCACATGGCGCGCAAGTCTAAGGACGCCCGGGGCGAACTTCTCGCGCCTCTTCCTTCACCGGGCATGGAAGAGCTGACGCCACGCAGGATCTGGTGGGCGCGCCCGCGCAAGCTGTGCGCGCTCGAGCGGCCCGGTGGAGGGGGAAGGAGCCACCGGCCCGAGCGGCGCGAGGCCGAGCTCGCGTACCTAAAGGCGCGCGGGGTGCGGCTGATCGTGAGCGTCATGTCCACGAGGCACAACCTGCCCGACTACGAGAGGGCGGGCATCCCATCGCTCCACCTGCCGCTGAAGCCCGGCACCGACCCCTCGGAGCTGCTCGAGCAGCTGCTGCCGTTGCTGCGGCGCGAGCTGCGCTCGAAGGGCGCGGTGGCGCTGCACGGCAACCGTCACACGGACTTCGTGGCGGCGGTGTGCGCGGCCCACCTCCACGAAGCCCGCGGCGCCGACCCGGGCGAGTCGCTGGCGGCCGCGGCCCGAGCGGGGCTGCGGATCACACCCGAGGCGTGCGCCCTCGTGGGTGTAGAGGAGAACGAAACGCGCTCCCTGGCGCGCGATTAGGCCGGCGCACTACCCGCGGAGGTCCGCGCCCGCGACGCCAACGATGGCGGCCTTGGCCTGCCAACTGCTGCGTTGGCGCCACACGCCCTTTGCGCGAGAAGGAGTAGCAGGGCCGATGAGGCGAGCTCGTCCGCCGGCGACCCCTGCGGGGCGCGTCGATCAGGGATCGCGGATGATGCGCAGGATTACCCCGCGCGAAGTGTGGCCGGCTACGTCGAGGGGCTTCCGCGCGGAGCTGTTGGTCGACCGCGCTCCCGCGCGGCAGCTGGGTGATGAGCCTGCGCCGGTCTGCCACCGTGGCGACGCTTCGCCACGCACTCGGCCGACCGCTCCCGCGCGGAAGCGATCGCCGTCGCTCTTCACGGGGCCGCTCGGAAAGCTGATCCGTATTAGGTCCGGATATGAACCCCTATCCGGATCAGTTGGCTGCTTTGCGCGAAAAGCATTCGAGGGAGTGCTTACATGCGGAAGCGGCCGCCGGCTGTCTCTCGACGCGCGCTCGAGGCGCTGATCCGCTTTGGGTCCGCATAGCGCGCCTTATACGGATCAGTGCGGCCGCTTCGTGCGAGAAGCAGTCACGGCTTGTTGAAAGCTCTCCCCAAGCCCGCCACCGTTTGCGTAGGGGGCGCGTGTGGCAGCCGGCAGCACGCTTGCCCGGACGCGCGCTAAGGAGCGCGCCGTTGACCGTCTCCCTGCGTGAGCAGTTCGGCGAGGTTCTCAGCCACGTGCCCCGGCCTCGGCTTCCCGCCGTCGAGCCCGTCGACCTCCTCGCGGCTCGAGCCCCCGGTCAGGACCAGCGCGGAGTCCAGCTCGGCGCTGGCAGCGGCGGCGATGTCGCTGTCGAGGCGGTCGCCCACCACCAGTGTGCGGCCCTCTCCGAGGCGGTCGACCGCCGTGAGCAGCAGCTGGGGCTCGGGCTTGCCCACGATCTGCGCGCTGTGCCCGGTCGCGTACTCGACCGCGGCCACTGTCGCGCCGATGCCGGGCCAGTCGCCGTCGGGCTGCGGGTAGGTCGGGTCGCGGCCGGTCGCCAGGAAGTCGGCGCCGCGGCTGATCGCCAGCGTGGCGTTGCGGATGTCGTCGTAGTCGTAGTCGAGGCTGCTGGCCACGATCACGACGTCGGCGCGCGAGGCGAGGTCGGTGCCGTTCATCGGCTTGAGGCCCGCGTCGGCCACGTGCTTGGTCATCGCGGGGGTGCCGATCACGAACGCCGTGCGCCCGCTGCGCGTCTCGGCGAGCAGGTGCTGCACCGCGCCTCCGACGGTGACCACGTCGGCCAGCGAGGCGCGCACGCCGAGGCCCCAGAGGCGGGTCACGAAGTCCTCGGTGGCGTTGAAGGAGTTGTTGGTGGCGAAGGCCACGCGTTTGCCCTGCTCGCGCAGCTCGGCGATCGCCTCCGGTGCGCCCGGCGTGGGCTCGTCGCCCACCCACACGCAGCCGTCCAGGTCGAGGATGAACTGGTCGTAGCCGTTGGCCAGGGGTGAGAGGGACACGCCGCTAGCCTAGGTCAGTGGCATGACCACCGAACCGACGAGCCCCAGCGTCTACGACGTCGACGAGGCCGACTTCGAGTCGCGCGTCGTCGCGCGATCGCACGAGCTGCCCGTCGTGGTCGACTTCTGGGCCGACTGGTGCGGCCCGTGCAAGCAGCTGACGCCGGTGCTCGAGCGCGCGGTGGCCGCCCGCGCAGGCAAGGTCGAGCTGGCCAAGGTCGACACCGACAAGAACCAGCGGCTTGCATCCGCGTTCGGCGTGCAGGGCATCCCGAACGTGAAGGCCTTCCGCGACGGCAAGATGGACTCCGAGTTCACCGGCGCGGTGCCGCCTGCGCAGGTCGAGACCTTCTTCGACGCCCTGGTGCCCTCGCAGGCCGACGAGCTGGCCGAGCGCGGGGCCGCCGAGGGCGACGAGCAGGCGCTGCGCCAGTCACTGGAGCTCGACCCCGGCAAGACCGAGGCCAAGCGCGAGCTTGGCCGCCTGCTGCTGAGCCGCGGCGACACCGACGAGGCGCTCGAGTTGCTCGACTCCGCCAGCGGCGACTTCCTGGCGGCCGGCCTGGCCGCCCGGGCGCGCTTGGAGCGCGACGGCGATGACCGGCTACAGGGCGTCTTCGAGGCCTGGGACGCCGGCGACCACGCCACGGCGCTGGAGGGCCTTCAGGAGGCCTTCCAGCAGGGCGGCGACGACCCCGAACGCCGCGACCTGCTGCGCAAGGCGATGGTCGGCATCTTCACCGAGCTCGGCCCAGGCGACCCGCTCGCACGCGAGCACCGTCGCCGGCTCTCGGCCGCACTGAGCTAAGGGCCGGCTGCTCGGGCAGCTTTGGCGCGCGCCTGGCGCCGCCGTCCGAAGAAAACGAGCACGCCGATGGCCACCAGCACGATCATCAGCCCGTAGAGCACGGCGAAGACAGTGCGCACGCCGCCGAATGGCAGTGAGATCAGCTCGGCGAGGCCGAAGCCGATCAGCAGCAGGGCGATCACGATCGCGAGCAGGAGAAAGATCCCGCGCGCCCGCGTGACCATGCTCGCTCCCGGCGGAGGGGCGATCAGGCCCATGATCCGCAGCAGGAACAGCTGACGGCCCGAGGGC
>DAIMGB010000271.1:0-3456 GCA_036724195.1 Thermoleophilaceae bacterium | reverse complement strand
ACCTGGTGGACTCCGCCGGGGCGCGCATCACCGAGCAGGTGCAGATGTTCCCCGGACGGCGCGGCGCCGGGCGCATCTTCTTCACAGAGATCAAGCTCTCCGGCGTTGTGCCGCAGGTGTGCGTCCTGTTCGGGCCGAGCGCCGCCGGCGGTGCCTACATCCCGGCGTTCTGCGACGTGGTGATCATGCGCGACGGCAACGCCTCGATGTACCTCGGCTCGCCGCGCATGGCCGAGATGGTGATCGGCGAGAAGGTGTCGCTCGAGGAGATGGGCGGCGCGCGCATGCACACCGGTGTGTCCGGCGTGGGCCACTTCCTCGTGGAGTCCGACGAGGAGGGCATCGAGCTGGCCAGGACCTACCTCTCCTACTTCCCGCGCCACTGGGAGGAGGAGCCGCCGCTCGCGCCGGCGCGCGAGCCGGCCGGCGGCAGCTTCGACATCCCCGAGGACGAGAACCGGCCGTTCGACATGCAAGAGCTGATCGCGGCGATCGTTGACGAGGGCTCGTTCCTCGAGGTGCAGAAGCGCTGGGCGAAGGAACTGGTGGTGGGCTACGCGCGCTTCGAGGGCCGCGTGGTGGGGATCGTGGCCAACCAGCCCAAGCAGAAGGGCGGCGTGCTGTTCGTGGACTCCGCCGACAAGGCCGCTCGCTTCATCTGGACCTGCAATGCGTTCAGCGTGCCGTTGCTGTTCCTGGCCGACGTGCCCGGCTTCATGATCGGCACCCAGGTCGAGCGCCAGGGCATCATCCGCGCGGGCGCCAAGATGATCTCGGCGGTGGCCGAGGCCACGGTGCCGAAGATCGCGGTGATCGTGCGCAAGGCCTACGGGGCCGGCCTGTACGCGATGGCAGGCCCGGCGTATGAGCCTGACGCCACGCTGGCGCTGCCCGGCGCGAAGATCGCGGTGATGGGACCGCAGGCGGCGATCAACGCGGTCTTCTTCAACCAGCTGAACGCGATCGAGGACGACGACGAGCGCGCCAAGCGCACCGAGGAGCTGCGCGCCGAGTACAAGGAGGAGATCGACATCCTCCACCTGAGCTCGGAGCTCGTGGTGGACGCCGTCGTGGCCCCCGAGGAGCTTCGCGCCGACCTGGTGCGGCGCTATTCGGCCTACGCCGGGCGTACGCGCGACTGGCCGGCGAAGCGGAACCCGGTCACGCCCGTCTGACGCCGCTACCCTCTCGTCGGGGAGAGGGGGATGAGATGAGCTTCCAACACGAAGCAATGATGTACGAC
Source organism: Thermoleophilaceae bacterium (assembly GCA_036724195.1). Taxonomy (GTDB): domain Bacteria; phylum Actinomycetota; class Thermoleophilia; order Solirubrobacterales; family Thermoleophilaceae; genus DATACN01. The sequence continues at coordinate 2,213 of DAIMGB010000271.1, read as the reverse complement.
GGTCGTCATCAGTTTGTCGTAGGTACCGCATCGTTCATTCGGGAAGGGCTGGCGGCCGGCGAGCCCACGCTCGTCATGGTCAAGTCCGACAAGATCGGCTGGCTGCGCGACGAGCTGCAGGGCGAGGCCGACGCGGTGCAGTTCGCCGACATGGACAAGATCGGCCGCAACCCGGCGCGCATCATCCCCGCGTGGCGGGAGTTCGCCCACGCCAACGCGAAGCCGGGACGCCGGCTGCGCGGCATCGGCGAGCCGATCTGGGCAGGCCGCAGGCCGACCGAGCTGGTGGAGTGCCAGCACCACGAGTCGCTCCTGAACAAGGCCTTCGCCGACACCGCCGGCTTCCGGCTGATCTGCCCGTACGACACCTCGAGCCTCCCGCCCGCGGTCGTGGACGAGGCCCGGCGCAGCCACCCGGCGGTGCAGGTGGGCGGCGCCGTGATGCAGAGCGACGTCTACCGCGGCGACAACGGCGCGGCCTACGCGTTCGGCGACCCGCTGCCGGAGCCGAAGGTGCCGCGCCACGTGCTGCCGTTCGGGATCGGCACGCTCCAAGCCGTTCGCAAGTTCGCCGGCCGCCACGCGGCGCTCGCCGGCATGTCCGAGCACAGGAAGGACGACGTGCTGTTCGTCGTCAACGAGGTGGCCACCAACAGCGTGCGCCACGCCGGCGGCCAGGGTCAGCTGCGCGCCTGGCGCGATCGCGACGAGCTGGTGTTCGAGATTCGCGACGACGGACGCATCCGCGAGCCGCTCGTCGGGCGCACCCGGCCCGCACTCGGCCAGATCGACAGGATGGGGCTGTGGCTGGTGAACCAGCTCTGCGAGCTCGTGCAGGTTCGGTCGTCCGCGGCCGGCACCGTCGTGCGTATGCACATCGCGCTCGGCTAGCGCGCGGTCCAGCCCAGGTCGATCGGCACCGGCGCTCCGCTGAAGCCCGACCCGCCGGGACCGGCCAGGAACGCCACGAGCTCAGCCACCTCGGAGGGCTCGAGCAGGCGCTTCACGGCGTGCGGCTCGAGCACCACCTGCTCGAGCGCCTCGTCCTCGGAGATGCCGCGCTCCTCGGCCAGGTCGGTCACCTGCTTCTCGACAAGCGGCGTGCGCACGTACCCGGGACAGACGGCGCTGGCGCAGACGCCCTGGTCGGCGCCCTCGAGCGCGAGCGTCTTCACCAGGCCCACCACGCCGTGCTTCGCGGCCACGTAGGCGGACTTGAACGGCGACGCCACCAGGCCGTGGGCTGACGCGATGGCGATGAAGCGGGCCGAGTCACTGCCGGCGAGCGACGGCCAGGCGTACTTCGCGAGGAGGAACGGGCTGGTCAGAAGCAGGGCGATCAGGCTGTCCCACTTGTCCTCAGGGAAGTCGACGACCGGCTCCACGTGCTGAATGCCCGCGTTCGCGACCACCACGTCGAGGCCCCCGAAGCGCTCGACCGCGGCCTCGACGGCCTCGCGGTTGCCGTCGCGAGTTGTCAGGTCCGCCTCGAACGGATGGCCAGGCCCGTCGTCTTCCGGCTCGAGGTCCACCGAGAGCACGTCGAAGCCGTCCGACTCGAGCCTGGCGGCGGTGGCCCGCCCGATGCCGCTGGCGGCTCCGGTCACTAGGGCGCTCGGCATGGACGGTACGATACGGCCCTAGACTCAGCGCCGCTGTGACCGAACCGGGACGCCTGCTCTGGGAGCCCCCGCGCGAGCTGCGCGAGGACTCCGCCATGTGCGCCTTCATGCGCGAGCGCGGCTTCGACGACTACGACGCGCTTTGGAAGTGGTCGGTGGAGGAGCCGGACGAGTTCTGGGGCGCGCTCTGGGAGCTGTTCGAGATCAAGGCGTCCAAGCCCTACGACGAGGTGCTTGGCAAGCGCGAGATGCCGGGCGCCGAGTGGTTTCCCGGCGCCGAGCTGAACTACGCCGAGCACGTGTTCCGCATGGCCAGGCCGGGGGAGGTGGCGCTGGTGCACGCGTCGGAGTCGGCGGAGCTTAACGAGACGAGCTGGGACGAGCTGCGCGACCAGGTGGCGCGCTGCGCGGCGGGCCTCAGGCGCCTGGGGGTGGAGAAGGGCGACCGCGTCGTGGCCTACATGCCGAACATTCCGGAGACGGTGGTCGCGTTCCTGGCCACGGCGAGCATCGGCGCGATCTGGTCGAGCGCGGCGCCTGAGTTCGGCACGCCGACGGTGGTGGACCGCTTCAAGCAGATCGAGCCGAAGG
>DAIMGB010000270.1:0-3459 GCA_036724195.1 Thermoleophilaceae bacterium | reverse complement strand
GCCAGCGCGGCGGCGCACATCATGAACGTGTTCAGCGTGTTCTTCGAGCGCACCAGCCCGGCGTAGAAGAGGCCGAGCGCGGGCGTCATCATCACCACGAGCGCGGTTGCGATGAGCATCCACGCCGTGTCGCCGGCATTCACATGGCTCATGAGTCGACCGGCGTCACGGCACCGTGGTCGGTCTCGCCAGTGCGAATGCGGATCGCCCGCTCCAGTGGCAGCACGAATATCTTGCCGTCCCCGACCTCCCCGGTGCGAGCGCCCTCGACGAGAGCTTCGATCGTGGCCTCGACGAACGGCTCCGAGACGGCTATCTCGAAGCGGACCTTGTCCGAGAGCCCGATCTTCACGGTCGTGCCGCGGTAGGTCTCGACGCGGTCGAGCTCACCGCCGTGCCCCTGGACCCGGCTCACCGAGATCCCGCGCACCTCGGCGCGATAGAGGGCCTCCAGAACGTCGTTCGCCTTCTCCGGACGCACGATGCCGATCACGAGCTTCACAGTCCCCGCTCCCTTCCTCCCCGTTGGAAGCGCGCGAGACTACCGGCCCTTGACTTCAAGCGCACTTGAAGATGCATCATGAGCGAATGCCCGCCGGAATCGTCACCGGAGCCTCGCGCGGTCTCGGCCTTGCGCTGGCGCGGGCGCTCGCCGAGCGGGGCTGGCAACTCGTAGTGGACGCGCGCGACGCAACGGCCCTGGAGCGGGCCACCGCCGGGCTCCCGGCGGTGACCGCGGTGCCCGGCGACCTCTCCGACCCCGCCCACCGCCAGGCGCTGGTGGAGGCCGTCGGAGAGCCGATCGACCTCGTGGTGAACAACGCCAGCCTGCTGGGCCCGAGCCCGCAGCCGGCGCTGGCCGATTACCCGCTCGAGGAGCTCAGGCGCGTGTACGAGGTGAACCTGGTGGCGCCGCTCGGGCTCGTCCAGCTGGCGCTGCCCCGGCTGGCGGCGAGCGCGGCGATCCTCGACATCACCTCTGACGCCGCGGTCGAGCCCTACGAGGGCTGGGGCGGCTACGGCTCGTCGAAGGCTGCGCTGGACCACCTGACCGCCATCCTGGCGGCCGAGCAGCCGTCGCTCCGGGTATACGCCGTGGACCCCGGCGACATGCGCACCCAGATGCACCAGGAGGCCTTCCCGGGCGAGGACATCTCAGACCGGCCGCCGCCCGAGGAGAGCGTGCCCGGGCTGCTCCGGCTGATCGAGGGCTCGCTGCCGAGCGGCCGCTACCGCGTGAGCGAGCTAGAGGCGGCCACGGCGTGAACACGCTCGAGTCCCCGGCGCGGCTCGAGGCCCGCGAGCCGCCGGAGGAGCGCGGCCGGGACCGCGCCGAGGTCGCACTGATGGTGGGCGGCGGCCACGACGGCGAGCTCGTGCACGCGCGCTTCCGCGATCTGGCCCGCTTCCTCGTGCCTGGCGACCTGCTGGTGGTGAACACCTCCGCGACCCTTCCGGCCGCCCTGCCGGCGCGCCTGGACGGTCGAACCGTGGAGCTGCGCCTGTCGACGCCGGCTGCGGACGGCAGTTGGGTGGTGGAGCTGCGCACGAGCGACCGGATGCCCTTCGGCCGCCCGCCGGTGCCCGCCCGGCTCGAGCTGCCGGCTGGCGCCCACGCGGAGCTGCTGGCTCCCTATGCCCGAAGCGACCGGCTGGGCGTGGCGCGCCTCTCGCTTGGGCAGCCGGTGGAGGCGTACCTGGCCTCCCACGGCCACCCGATCCGCTACGGCCACGTGGATCGCGAGTGGCCGCTCGCCGCCTACCAGACCGTGTTCGCGCGCGACCCGGGCAGCGCCGAGATGCCAAGCGCCGGGCGCCCGTTCACGACGGAGCTTGTGGCCGAGCTGGTCTCGAGCGGCGTGATGGTCGCGCCGCTCACGCTGCACGCAGGCGTCTCGTCGCTGGAGCGCGGCGAGGCCCCCTACCCGGAGCGCTACCGGGTGCCGGAGGAGACCGCGCGGCTCGTGAACGCCGTGCGCTGGTGGCGCGGGCGCGTGATCGCGGTGGGGACCACCGTGGCGCGGGCGCTCGAGACCGTGGCCGCGGTAGACGGGACGGTCGCGGCCGGCGAGGGCTGGACGAACCTGATCGTGACGCCGGAGCGGGGCCTCAGGGCGGTCGACGGCCTGCTCACGGGGTGGCACGACGCCGACTCGTCGCACATGGCCCTGCTCGAGGCCGCCGCCGGGCCCGAGCTGCTCGAGCTGTCGTACCGGGCCGCGGCCGAGCGCGGCTACCTGTTCCACGAGTTCGGCGACATGCACCTGCTCCTGCCGTAGGTGGCGGGCACCTAGACTCGAGCGGGCTCTGCACGGGTCGCGCGAACGGACAGCACCCCGGATAGCCGCGGACTGGGCGCTCGCGGGTGCGGCGACCGTCGGCGGGGGCTGGCTGGCCAGTCGTGCGGGCCTGCCCTCGGGCTATCTCTTCGTCGCCCTGCTGGTCGGGCTCGCCTACGCGCTCGCGATGCCGGGCAGGCTGTCGCTGCCGCCGCTCGGCTTCAGCGCCGGGCAGGCGATCACGGGCGTCGCGCTCGGCACCTTCCTGCACGCATCCACGCTCACGGGCCTCGGGTCGAGCTGGATCCCGGTGATCCTCGTGAGCGCGGCCACGCTCGCGGTCACGATCGTGGCCGGCCTGATGCTCGCGCGCCTTGCCGGCCTCGATCGCCCCACGGCCTCGCTCGGCATGGTCGCGGGCGGAGCGGCGGGGATCGTGGCGATGGCCGACGAGCTGGGCGGCGACGACCGCCTCGTGGCCTTCATGCAGTACCTGCGGGTGCTGGTGGTCACGCTGCTCACGCCGCTGCTCGTGCCGCTCGCCTTCGGGGTGCACGGAGCCGGCGGCAGCGCGGACCAGGGCCCGGTGCTCGGCAGCGCCGGCGGCTGGGCCCTCACCGTGGGCGCCAGCGTGGCGGGAGCGCTGGCCGGCCCGCGCCTGAAGATCCCGGCGCCCGCGCTGATCGCCCCGCTGCTGCTGACCGCGGCGCTCTCGCTGGCCGGGCTGACCGGTGACACGCAGGTCCCGCCGCTCGCCCGCGAGACGGGCTTCGCGCTAATCGGGATCCAGATCGGGCTGGGCTTCGACCGCGACACCCTCAGGGAGATCGCCCGCCTGGTGCTGCCGGTGGTGATCTCCATCGCCGCGCTCCTGGCGGCCTGCTTCGCGCTCGCCTGGCTGCTCGAGCTGACCACGGACGTGCCATTGCTCGACGCCTACCTGGCCACCACCCCCGGCGGGCTCTACGCGGTGCTGCCGATCGCCTACGGCAGCGGCGCGGACACCACCTTCGTGCTCGCCGTGCAGGGCCTGCGGCTGTTCGCGATGGTGCTGGCCGCGCCCGCGGTGGTGCGCTGGCTGGTGCGGTCGGAGGGCGGCGGCTCCGCTAGCCCCCCGCGGCCCGCAGGCCCTCCTCGCGGCCCGAGTGGACCTCCATCCGAACGGCCTTCCCCTCCCTGA
>DAIMGB010000269.1:0-3464 GCA_036724195.1 Thermoleophilaceae bacterium | reverse complement strand
GCCCGCCGATGCGCACGGTGTGGCTGAAGTCACGCGCGACGATCGCCACCGAGCGTCGCTGCGCGGCCGCGCGGCTGAACACAGAGCGGCCGTCGTGGCGCCAGTCGATCTTGGCGTGCACCAGGCTCGCGATCGTGGGGACCACGTCGATCGTGCGCACGAACGAGTTGCTGATGCCGCCGTGGCGCTGGTGCGGCCGCTTGATGAACAGCGGCACCGCGGTGATCTGCTCGACGTTGGTGTTCGTCACGCGCCGGTGGTCTGTCACCCCGACCTCGAAGGCGATCCCGTGATCGGCCACCACGGCGATCGTGGCGCGGTCGTATAGCCCGGTCTGGCGCAGCCGGGAGATCAGCCTGCCCAGCTCGCGGTCGGTGTAGCCGACCTGCAGCAGATGGCGCTGGTGGTTGTGGCGCACGAGGTCGGCGTCGCCGAAGCCCTTCGGCTGGTTGATGCCCTCGATCGGGTCGTTGCCCGAGGGTCGGCTCTGCCTGCCCGAGGGGAGGTAGAGCCAGGGCTCGTGCGGCAGGAGGGCGTGCTGGAAGTAGAGCGTGGGCTTGCTGCGCGGGCGGATCGAGTGGATCCAGCGGTTGAGCCGCCCCGGCCGGCCGCCACCGGCCAAGCGCCGCAGCACACCAGGGCGGGTGCGCCGCGCGCCACGGCAGATGCTCGGCGGGCAGAGCGCCGTGGCCGACTCTGCGTCCACGATGTTCCAGCCCAGGCGGTGGAAGAGCGTGTAGAGGCTGTGGGGGTGTGAGCGCACGTCGGGCGCGGTGAGCGGCGCCGGGAGCCTGGAGTCGAGGATCGACGGCACCGCCTTGAAAGTGGAGTCGTACACCGAGGCGGCGTTCCGGAACCAGGTGCTCTGGCGCGACAGCGACGCAAAGTTGGGATAGCGCGCCGCGTCGATCCTGCCGTCGGGGGTGACCATGTCGTCCACCGGGAACTCGTCGAAGACCACCATCACCACGAGCGGCTTGGACGATGTCGGGCGCTTGACGGTGGAGCCGCTGGCGTCGTCGTCGGAGTCGGCCGGGAGCGCGGCCATTGCGAGCAGGGCCACCAGCGTGGCCGTGACCAACCCAGCGAGGGTCGCGCTGCGCACGCCGCAAATGTAAAGGGCGGCCTAGGCGCGCGCCAACAGCCGCAGCGCCTTGCCGCGGCTGACGGAGTACAGCTCCACCGTGTTGGGCCCGTCGTGCAGCGTGTCCTCGGGCACCATCATCGCGAAGTGCTCGGTGCGGTCGCGGTCCAGGTACCAGCTGCGGCCGACCGCCTCGATCCGCCCGTTCACGGCCACGGCCAGGTCGTGCGTCGTCCCCCGCTTGGCGCCCTTCAGGCTGCCGGCCACCTGCGACGGGATCACCAGCGAGGCCCGCCGCACGCGGCCGTACTGGCCGGCTCCGACGAAGCTGCCGCGAAGCGAGCCCACGGCCCCCGGGTGCAGATCGGCCACGGCTCGTCCGATCAGGCCGCGGTTCGGCCCGATGCCGCTGTAGAGCCCGGTCAGGCCCGAGCCGTACTCGCGCAGCCGCCGCCTGACCACGGCGTGCCTGCGCCGCTCCCAGGCTCCCGCCGAGATGCGCACGATGTGCGCGAAGTCGCGCGTGGGCAGCCGAACGAAGCGCCGCCTGCGCGCAGCGGGCCCGAAGCCCGAGGCGCCGTCCGAGTGGTAGGGCAGCTTCGCGTTCAGCGCGTCGGCGATCGTGGCGGGCCAGTCGATCGTGCGCACGTAGGCGCGGTCGACCTTGCCCGCGCGCTGGCCCGGGGCCTTCACGAAGAACGGGACCGGCACGATCTGCTGGATGTTCTTGTTGTTGACCTTGCGCCGGTCCTTCACCCCCACGCTGAAGTCCATCCCGTGGTCGGCGGTCAGCACCACCAGCGAGTTGTCGTACATGCCCTCCTTGACCAGGTGGTCCAGCAGGTGCCCCAGCTCGTGGTCGGCGAAGCCCAGCTGCAGCAGGTAGCGCTGCTCGTTGTGGCGGGTGAGGAACTCGTCGTGAAAGCCCTGAGGGCTGTTCATGCCGCGGATCGGGTCGCGCGCGCCGGACCGCGTCTGGTGGCCGGAGGGCAGGAACATGTACGGGCCGTGGGGCAGCAGCACGTGCTTCATCCAGAACGTGGGGCGCTTGGTGGGCTTGATCGAGGCAATGAAGCGCTCCAGGCGCTCGCGGCGGCCGCGGTTCAGGTTGCCGAGGATGCCCGGCCGCGTGCGGTGCCCGTGCGGGCACCAGCGCGGCGGGCAGATCGCGGTGGCCTCCTCGGATTCTTGGATGCGGTAGCCGCGGCCCCCGAAGAGGTCGAACAGCGAGTGCTTGTGGTCGCTGAAGTCGGGCGCCTCGCCCGGGAACGGGCGCTTGCCGTCGAGGATCAGCGGCACCGCCTTCGGCGTGGAGTCGTAGGAGGTGGAGGCGTTCGGGAACCAGGTGGCGTTGCGCGCCAGTGCGGCGAAGTTCGGGTAGCGCAGCGCGTCGATCCGGCCGTCCGGCCCGAGCAGCGAGTCGCCCGGGAACTCGTCCATCACGATCATGATCACGTTGGGCTTGCGCGGCACCTTGGCGGGGCTGGCGCCCGGGTCCACGAGCGCGCGTGCCAGCTGCTCGCGCTGCCCGGCCGTGGCGGTTCGGGCGCGGCCGGAGCTGTCCGACGTGACGGAGACCACCACGAGGATCGCCGCTGCGGCTGCGAGCACGGGGACTACGATCCGGAGCACTGGATTACGCACCGGCGGCACTCTAGGGAGGGCCGCCGGACGGTTCACCGCCTTGTAACGAGTTGTGAGAGGCTGAGCGTGTGGAGTCGCACATCGAGGACGTGACTCAATCGGCCTTCTCCAGCATGCCTCTGACGAGCGACGCGCTCGCGTTCGCGCGTGAGCGCCACGACGGCGCGGAGGTGTGGCACCCGCTCGAAGTGGCAGTCCTGCTGCGCAACGCGGGCTACCCGGACGCCGTGGTTGCTGCGGGCATGCTGCACGAGGTGCTCGAGGACACCGTGACCGACCGGGACGAGCTCGAGCGGCGCTTCGGGGAGCCCGTGGCCCAGCTCGTGGAGTCGCTGAGCGACGACCCCGCTATCGAGGACCAGCAGGAGCGCCGCGCCGCCCTGCGGCTGCAGGTGGCCGAGGCCGGGCCGACCGCCGCGGCGGTGTTCGCCGCCGACAAGGTCTCGAAGGCGCGTGAGCTGCGGTTGAAGGCCAGCCGCGGCGAGCTGGGCGAAGAGGAGCGCATGAAGCTCGAGCACTACGAGGAGAGCCTCGACATGCTCGTCACGGCCATGCCGCGCCACGAGCTCGTGGAGCAGCTGCGCCTCGAGCTGGAGTCGCTGCGCGCCCTCTAGATTCATCGCAATGACAGAACGACTCGACGGAACGGTGGCGCTGGTGACCGGCGCCAGCAGCGGCATCGGCGAGGCGACGGCGCGCGCGCTGGCGGCCCAGGGCGCGGCGGTGGCTGTGGCGG
>DAIMGB010000268.1:0-3525 GCA_036724195.1 Thermoleophilaceae bacterium | reverse complement strand
TCCGAGCCGTGCTCGGCCATGATCTCCATGTTGCCCGTATCGGGCGCCGAGCAGTTGAACACCATCGGCGCGATGCCGCTGCGGCCGGTTTGCTCGCAGACCATCCCGTACTCCCAGTTCGTGAGGCCGGGCCCGTAGCGCTCGTCGGGCATGAACAGGTTCCAGAGGCCCTCGGCCTTGGCGCGCTCGCGCAGCTCCACCAGCAGCTGCGGGTAGGGCACGCCGGCCTTCACCTCGTCGTCGAGGGCCTGCATCCCGTCGGCCTCGACCGGGTCCACGTGCTCCTCCATGAAGCCGCGCACCCGCTCCAGGAGCTCGGCTACGCGGTCTGAGGGAGCGAAGTCCATGCAGCGGCGAAGCCTACAGGCGCGGCACGGGTCAGCCCGCCGCGCGCTGGAGCACCCAGGCCACCAGCGCGGCCAGCCCGCCGCCGGCCACCACGACCGCGGTGAGCTTGCCGGCGTGCGGGCGGACCGCGCCCGCGCTGGGCGGGGGGGCGAGGTCGCTCTGGAGCAGCATGTCGCGAGCCGCCTGGAGGCCGGCCTCGGGCACCAGCACGTCGCGCGGCCCGGCGGCAAGGAAGTCGGGCACGTCCGCGCCGGCACTGCGGCGGGTCACGCTCGGCACCCCCTCCTCCAGCAGCAGGTTCTGGATCAGCTCGGCCTCGGCCTGGTGGCGGCCGCCAGCCACCATCCTCAGCGACCCCTCGGTGTAAGCCGGGTCGATCTTGCGCGCGCGGCCGTGGGCCTCGCTCAGCGGGGCGTCGAGCGTGCCGCCATCGTCGCGCACGAGCGGCATGCCGCAGCTCGAGCAGAAGCGGTCGGCGCCGCCGTGGCGCTCCCCGCAGGAGGGGCAGACGAGCGTCTCAGTCGTCAACTTCGACGTCCTCCTCGCTCACCTTGCCGTCGGCGATCCGCCAGGCGCGCACGTTCGGCTCGATCTCGGGCGACACGATCACGTAGAGCCAGTCGGGATAGAAGGCGAGGTTGATGTCGGTCTGAGAAGGCTCCGCCGGGCTGCGCGGGTGCGAGTGGTAGACCGCCACGCCGTAGCCCTCGTCCTCCAGCTCGTTGACCGCGAACAGCGACTTGTCGTCGAGCTGGTAGCCGTAGGGCGAGCGGCGCTTGCTCTCCGCCCGCTCCACGCGGTCGACGCTGCCGTCCTTGAGCGGCAGGTAGCCGCAGCACTCGTTCGGGGACTCCTCGCGCGCGTGCGCGACCAGTTCGTCCCTGTGACCACGCGAGAGCCTCACCGTCCCTAGGCTAGCCGCGTGCTCACGCGCAAGCAGCTCCTCGGGGCAGGCGCCGCGGCGGGGTCGTCCGCGCTGCTCGCCGCCTGCGGCGGCGACTCCGGGCCGCACCTCTCCAAGCGCAGCCAGGCAGAGGCACTGGACCTGAAGCTGATCGGCTCGGCGCTCGACCTGGAGAACACCGTGATCGCCGCCTATGCGGCCGGCGATGCCCTGCTGAGCGGCGCCGCCCGGCGCGCCGGCGCCGCCATCGTCGAGCAGGAGCACGAGCATGCGAAGCGGCTCAGCGGGCTGGTGCGCGACCTGGGCGGCCAGCCGAACCCGCCGAAGACGCGCGAGGAGTACGCGCGCGCCTTCCCGCGCCTTCGTAAGCGCGCCGACGCGCTGCGATTCGCGATCGACCTGGAGAACAACGCGGTGCGCTACTACATCGAGAGCCTGCCGAACCTGAGCACCCCCGAGCTGCGCCGGCTGGCGGCCTCGATCGCCACCAGCGAGGCCCAGCACGCGGCGCTGCTGCGCGGCGAGCTGGGGCGCGCGCAGGTGCCGGACGCGTTCGTAACCGGCAGGTCGCAGCCGGGATGAGCCTGCGCCGGCGCGAGCTCGTGACGGGCGCGGCGGCTCTGGCGGCGCTCGGGCGCGCGGCGCCCGCCGCCGGGAAGGTCTCCCCCGACGCCGGCCCGCTGGCGAACCTCGTGGGCCTCGAGCAGGAGGCGAGCCTGCTGTACGGCACCCTCGACGCTCCGCGCGTGCCCGCCCGGGAGTTCCGGGCGCAGTCGCGCGAGCACGCGCGCGGCCTCGGCACCGCTCTGCGCAACCGCGGCGGCCGGCCCCCGGCGCCGAAGGCGAGGGTCGGCCGGGCCACCCCCCAGCAGGCGCTCGCGCTCGAGGAGCGAGCGCTGGCCGCGTACGCCCGCGCCATCGGCGAGGTCCGCGACCGCAGCCTGCTGCCCACCCTCGCGTCGGCGATGGCCAACCACGGCCAGCACGTGGTGGTGCTGCGCCAAGCGCTGGGACGCGACCCGATTCCGGCTGCGTTTCCCGAAGAGGCTGTCCGTTAGCCTGAAGGCATGATCTCGACTCCCGGTCCGCTGGAGCTGCTCGTGATCTTGGGACTCGCGCTGCTGGTGCTCGGCCCGAACCGCCTGCCGGACGCCGCCCGCTCGGCGGGCAAGGCCTACCGCGACTTCCGCGCCGCCCTCTCCGGCGACAACGAGGACGGGGACGAGTTCGCGGCCGGCGACGAGTACGACCTGGCCGAGGCCGGCCCGGCCGCCGAGGCGGAGTACCGCGAGGCGGTCGCCGGCGAAGAGGATGAGGCCGAGCCGGCCGCCGCTCACGACGGCGACGCGGCCGAGCTGGCCGACGCCGGCCCGGCGGGCGAGGCGGCCTACCGCGAGAAGGCCGCCGGCACCGGCACCGAGGCCGGCGACCCCGCGCCGCCGCCGATTAGCTGAGCCACCCGAGCCGCGCAGGTAGCTGATGCCGGCCGGCGCGATCGCGCTGGCGCTGGCCGCCGCGTTCGCCCATGCGATCTGGAACCTGCTGGTGGCGGGCGCGCGCGACTCGAGCGCCGCCACCGCCGTGGCGGTCTGGGCCGGCCTGCTGGCCTTCGCGCCGGTGGCGCTGATCACCGGCGGGGTGCACACGGCCGCGCTGCCCTACGTCGCCGCCTCGGGAGCGCTCCACCTCGTGTACATGGCCCTGCTGGCCGCCTCCTACGGACGCGCCGAGCTCAGCCTGGTGTACCCGCTCTCGCGCGGGTCGGCCCCCGTGCTCGTACTCGACGCCGGCCAGGCCGTGGGCGTGCTGGTGGTGGTAGCCGGCATCCTGATGGTGCGCGGCTTCGAGCGCCCGCACGACATCCGCGACCTGGGCTTCGTTGCCGGCGTGGCGGTGTGCATCGCGGCCTACACGCTCGTGGACAAGGAGGGCGTGTCGCACGCCTCGCCGATCGCCTACCTGGAGCTGGTGCTGCTGATCGCCGCGCTCGTCTATCTCCCGCTCGCCGCAAGGCTGAGCGGCACGGCCGCGCTGCGAGCCGAGCTGCGCCCGCGCATCCTGATCGCCGGCCTCTGCATGTTCGGCGCCTACACGCTGGTGCTGGCGGCTCTGACCTTCGCCGCCGCCGCGCCCGTGGCAGCCGTCAGGGAGACGAGCATCGTCGTGGCCACCGTGCTGGGGGCGGTCTTCCTCAAGGAGAAGGTCACCCGCGCGCGAATGGCGGGCGCGATCGTGGTGGCGGCTGGAGTGGCGGTGCTGGCGCTGGCGTGAGC
>DAIMGB010000267.1:0-3543 GCA_036724195.1 Thermoleophilaceae bacterium | reverse complement strand
CCCTCGGACTGGTGCTGGCCAACATCGGGCTGCTGCTGCTCGCCCCAGGAGAGGTGCTCCACGGCGATGCGCCAAAGCTCGCGCTCGAAGACCTGTGCGCGGCGATCGGGGTCGTCGGTCACCGGCACAACGCGGCGCTCGACGCGCAGGCGCCGCCCGCGGCCGCGTCGCACCGGGCCCACCACGATGGCGCCGCCTCGGTAGACGTCGCGGTCGAGCAGCGAGTGGAGGGTGACAACGGGGTCGTCGTTGGGCGTCGAGGGATGCACGAAGTCCACGACGATTCCGGCCTCCTTGCCGGGATGGCGCCTCGTGACGCGCCCGACGCGCTGCTGGTACACGCGCCGTGAGGCGGTCGGGGCGAGGTGCATGCAGACGGTGGCGCGCGGCGAGTTCCAGCCCTCGGCCAGCAGCTGGGCGTTCACGAGCACGTCGATGTCGCCGCGCTCGTAGCTGGCCAGGATGCGCGTGAGCTCGCGCTTGGGCGTCTCGCCTGAGACGGCCTTCCCCTTGATGCCGGCCTCGACGAAGGCGTCGGCCACGTTGTGCGAGTGCTTCACGCCGGCGGCGTAGACCACACCGGGGAGGTCGCGGAAGCGGGTCTTGTAGAGGTCGGCGACCGCGATGTTGAACGGCGCCTGGTCGAGCAGCTTGGCCAGCTCCTCCTGGTCGAAGTCCTGGTCCACCTCGCCGCGGCGCAGCGGCACGTTCGCGATCGAGCGCACTCCCACGCCGGGTGGGATGCGCACGCACCGGAGCGGCGAGATCACGCCGCGTCGCGCGGCCTGGGCCGGGTCGAAGCGCGAGGTCTGGGTGGGGAAGAGGTCGGTGACGTGGCGGGCGATCAGCGCGCCCGTGGCGGTCATGCCCACGAACACCGGGCCGAGCCACTTGCGGATGGCGGCGCTCGTCTTCTCGCCGAGCGCGGTGTGGGCCTCGTCGCAGATCACGACCGTGTAGGCGTCGGAGACCTTGCCGGCGTTGCGGACGAACCACTGGTAGGTCTCCACTGTTACGGGCCCACCGGCGGGCGGCTCGTCGCCGTTCTTCTTCAGCAGAGGGCCGCTGATGCGGTCGCGGTAGCCGCGGTCGCGCAGCTCGCCGAGGAACTGGTCGACGAGGTTGCGGCGGTGGGTCAGAATCAGCACGCCGCCCGTTCGCGACGCCTCCGCGAAGCCCAGCGCGGCGACGGTCTTGCCCGCGCCGGTCGCGTGCTCGAACCAGAAGCGGCGGGCCGCGCCCGCATCCTCGAGCTGCGCGTCCGAGGCTGCCTCTTCCTCGGCCTCCTCCGCCTCGTCCCAGTCGAGCGGCTCCTCCTCGTCGATCTCCTCGTCGCCCTCGATCTCGACCTCGCCCGATGGCAGCAGCTCGGCCACCTCTTCCTTCGGCGGAGCGCCGTTGCGGGAGCTGCCGTTCTGGTGGGAGGCGAGCACCTCGGCGGTCAGCGCGATCAGCGTGCCGGAGAGGGCGTCCACCTGGTGCGCCGAGAGCACCGTGCCGTCGGCCAGGTGCGGCTCGTCCTCGGACAACAGCCGCTCGAGCCCGAGGATCAGCGAGTAATCCTGGCGCCACTCCACCGAGGGCTCCTCGCGCCCCGCGTCGAGCTCGCGCTGGGCGGCATCGAACGCGATGCGGCGGGCCGTGCCGTCCGCGAGCGCCGTCGAGGGGTCCTCCCCTTCGAGCACGAAAGGCTCGCGGGCAAAGCTCTCTACGCGTTCTAGATCAGCGCCGGAGACCGGCGACGATGCGACCAAGGAAGTGCTGTCGGCCACCTATGGGCTTTCGTTGCTTAGGAAGAAAGGGGTCGGCGCAAAGTCCCTGCTCCGCCCCTGCGTCCGCGCCGCTCCAAGTTGGCGAGCGGCGAGCCGCCAGGTCCGTGTGGATCAGCTGGCGTAGCCCGATTATCGCACATGCCACCCTAATGAGGAATGACCCGTGCCCTTCCCTCGGCCCTGTGCCTGCTCGCGCTCGCCGGCTGCGGCTCCTCCGGAGGCGAGCCGGCGGCCAAGACCCCGGCCCCGAAGCTCGACCTGGCCGGCGCGCCCGCCCCCGTGAAGCAGCTCTACTCGCGGCCGAACCGGCTGCTGGGCGGCGGCCTGACCGCCTACCACGCGCAGCTGAAGCGGCTGCGCGGAACGCCCGTGGTGGTGAACAAGTGGGCCTCATGGTGCCCGCCCTGCCGCGCCGAGTTCCCCTACTTCCGCGACCAGGCCGCCAAGCGCGCCAAGAAGACCGCCTTCTTCGGGGTGGACTCGAACGACAACGACGGCGACGCGCGCAAGTTCCTCGCTTCGCTGCCGGTGGGCTACCCGAGCTTCACCGACGGCAACAACAAGATCGCGGCCGACTTCAACGGCGTCCAGGCCTTCCCCACCACGGTCTTCTACGACCGCAAGGGCGGCGTCAGCTTCCTTCACCAGGGCGCCTACGAGAGCGAGCGCAAGCTCGCCGAGGACATCGACCGGTACGCTCGCTGACCTTCTGGAAGTTCGGCTCGCAAGCACCGAGAGGGAGGTCGACGCGGCGCTCGAGCTGCGTCACCGCGTGTTCTGCGGCGAACAGGGCGTGACGCCGTCCGCCGACCGCGACGGGCGCGACCCCGAGGCCACGCACGTGGTGGCCCTGGACGACGGCCGCGTGGTGGGCACCTGCCGGCTGCTGTTCCGCGGGCCGGTAGCGCGGCTGGGCAGGCTGGTGGTGGAGCCCGACCTGCGCCGCAACGGCCTGGGCGCAGAGATACTCGACGAGGCCGCGCGCGTGTCACGCGCCGCGGGCGCCGACCGCATCGAGCTGCACGCCCAGACCTACGCCCGGGAGCTCTACGACCGCGGCGGCTACGAGGACTTCGGGCACGAGTTCGTGGAGGAGGGCATCGCCCACGTGGCGATGCGAAAGCCACTTGCCTGAGCTGCGCATCGACCCCCTGTCGGGCAGGCGCGTGATCGTGGCGGGCGAGCGCGGCGGGCGCCCCGGCGCCTTCCTCGACGTGCAGCCGGCCGCTCCCGTGGAACCCGACAACGACCCGTTCCTCGAGGGCCACGAGGACCGCACGCCGCCCGAGGTCTACGCGCTGCGGCCCGGCGGCGGCCCACCGGACTCGCCGGGCTGGCTCGTGCGCGTGGTGCCGAACCTCTACCCGGCGCTGTCGAGCGAGGCGGAGGGCGACGGCGACGCCGCCGATCCGCTGGCGGCCGCCGGGCGCGGCGAGCCCGAGCTGTTCTCCTCGCGGCCGGCCGTGGGATCCCACGAGGTGGTGGTGAACGCGCCCGACCCCGTGCCGTCGCTGGTGCAGCTCGACCCGGCCCAGGTGGAGGCCGCGATGTCGGTCTGGCGCGAGCGCATGCGCTTCCACTCCGGGTCGTCCTACGTGCACCTGATCGTGAACGAGGGCAAGGGCGCCGGCGCCTCCCTCTCGCACACCCACGCGCAGCTCTACGCGCTGCCCTTCGTGCCGGCGGCGGTGGCGCGCGAGCGTGAGCGCTTCACCGCCTACTCAGACCGCACCCAGGGCCGCAACCTGCTCGAGGACCTGCTGCAGGAGGA
>DAIMGB010000266.1:0-3549 GCA_036724195.1 Thermoleophilaceae bacterium | reverse complement strand
CGCGGCCTCCGGCGGGGTCAGCCACGCCGACACCGGCGACTGGCTCTGCTTCGCCTACGTCGCCCTGTTCAGCCAATATCTGGCCTTCTTCCCCTGGTATGCCGGCCTGGCGCGCGGGGGCACGGCCAAGATCGGCCAGGTGCAGCTGGCCCAGCCGCTCCTGACCCTGATCTGGTCGGCCGCGCTGCTCGATGAGCAGATCGGCGCGACCACCGTGCTGGCGGCCGCGGTGGTGCTGCTGAGCGTGGCCGCGACCCAGCGGACGCAGGTGGAAAGAGGGCGACAGGGACCCCTGTTAGCCTCGAGTCCTTGAGCGACGCCGCCACGCTCCAGGGGATGGAATTGCTCTCTCAGGGCAAGGTCCGCGACATCTACGCCGTGGACGACGAGCGCCTGCTCATGGTCAGCTCGGACCGGGTCTCAACCTACGACGTGGTGCACCCCAACCCGATCCCGGACCGCGGCAAGGTGCTCACCGGCCTGTCGGTCTTCTGGTTCGGCCGCACCGAGCAGATCGTGCCGCACCACCTCCTCTCCTACACCGACGTGCCCGACGACGCCAAGGGGCGCGGGATGCTCGTGGAGCGGCTCGAGATGGTGCCGCTCGAGTGCGTCGTGCGCGGCTACATCACCGGCTCGGGCTGGAAGGACTACCAGGCCACCGGCGCCGTCTGCGGGGTGGGGCTGCCCGCGGGCCTGCAGGAGTCGGAGCAGCTCCCGGAGCCCATCTTCACGCCGGCTACGAAGGCCGACATCGGCGACCACGACGAGAACATCGACCTCGAGCGCGCGAAGGAGATCGTGGGCGATCCCGAGCTCGTCGAGGAGCTGAAGCGGATCTCGATCGAGCTCTACGAGCACGGCGCCGCGCACGGGCGCGAGCACGGCGTGATCCTCGCCGACACCAAGTTCGAGTTCGGCCGCCGCCCGGACGGCACGATCGTGCTGGGCGACGAGGCGCTGACGCCCGACTCCTCGCGCTTCTGGCCCGCCGACGGCTACGCGCCGGGTCGCTCGCAGCCGTCGTTCGACAAGCAGTTCGTGCGCGACTGGGCGTCGGGCTCGGGCTGGGACAAGTCGCCGCCGGCTCCGGAGCTGCCCCAGGAGGTCGTGGACGGTACGCGCGAGCGCTACGTCGAGGCGTACGAGCGCATCGCCGGCGAGCCGTTCGAGGCGTGGCTCGAGCGGAGCGGCGCGGCTTGAGGGCCCGGGTCCTGATCCGGCCCAAGGAAGGGATCCTCGACCCGCAGGGACAGGCGGTGGAAAGGGCGCTGCCGGCGCTCGGCTTCGAAGGGGTGACCAACGTGAGGATCGGCCGCCTGGTCGAGCTCGACGTTGACGACGCTTCCGAGGTGCCGGCCATGTGCGAGCGCCTGCTGTCGAACCCCTTGATCGAGGACTACGAGGTGCTCGTCATGGAGAACGCCCAGCCGTCATGAGGTTCGGCGTCGTTCGCTTCCCCGGCTCCTGCGACGAGGTCGACGCTCTGCACGCGTGCCGCCGCTACGGCGACGCCGAGCTGCTCTGGCACGGCGACCGCGAGCTGAAGGACGTCGACGCGGTGGTCGTGCCCGGCGGCTTCTCCTACGGCGACTACCTGCGCGTCGGGGCCATCGCCCGCTTCTCGCCCGTGATGGAGGCGGTCAAGGAGTTCGCGCTGGCCGGCGGCCCGGTGCTCGGCATCTGCAACGGCTTCCAGGTGCTCTGCGAGGCGGGGCTCCTGCCGGGAGCGCTGCTGCCGAACAATGGCCTGCGCTTCGTCTGCAAGCAGGTCGAGCTCGAGGTGGTGAACCGCGACACGCCGTTCACCCGCGCCTGCGGGCCCGACGAGACGTTGTCCATCCCGGTCAAGCACTTCACCGGCTGCTTCTACGCGCCCGAGCAGGCGCTCGACGAGCTGGAGGGAAACGGCCAGGTGATCCTGCGCTACGCGGAGGGCCAGAACCCGAACGGCTCGCTTCGGGACATCGCCGGCGTGAGCAACGGCCAGAAGAACGTGATGGGCCTGATGCCCCACCCCGAGCACGCCGTGGACCCGCTCACCGGCTCCACCGACGGCGGGCGTCTGTTCGAGTCGGTCGCCAGCCTCGTGGGCGAGCGCCTAGCGGCCGCGTGACCACCGCCTCGGCTCACCGCGAGCTGGGCCTGACCGACGCGGAGTACGACGGCATCGTCGAGCAGCTCGGGCGCGAGCCGAACGCGCTGGAGCTGGCGGTGTTCTCGCTCATGTGGTCCGAGCACTGTGCCTACAAGCACTCGAAGAAGCTGCTGCGCACGCTCCCCACCGAGGGCCCCCACGTGCTGATGGGCCCGGGCGAGAACGCCGGGGTCGTGGACGTGGGCGACGGGCTGGCGGTGGCCTTCAAGGTCGAGTCCCACAACCACCCGAGCGCCGTCGAGCCGTTCCAGGGCGCCGCCACCGGCGTAGGCGGCATCCTGCGCGACGTCTTCGCCGTGGGGGCGCGGCCGATCGCCGTGCTCGACTCGCTGCGCTTCGGCGAGCTGAGTTCCCCCCGCTCGCGCTACCTGTTCGACGGCGCGGTGCAGGGCATCGGCCACTACGGGAACTCGATCGGCGTGCCGACCGTTGGGGGCGAGGTGCTGTTCGAGGGTCCCTACGAGCAGAACTGCCTGGTGAACGCCATGTGCCTCGGCATCGCCCCTGCGGAGCGGCTGATCAAGAGCGCCGCCGCGGGCGTGGGCAACCAGCTCGTGCTGCTGGGCGCGCGTACGGGTCGCGACGGGATCGGTGGCGCGTCGGTGCTGGCCAGCGCCGAGCTGGGCGCCGACGACGCCGACAAGCGGCCGACCGTGCAGATCGGCGACCCCTTCGAGGAGAGCCGGGTGCTCGAGTGCTGCCTGGAGCTGCTCGAGGGCGGCACGCTGCGCTCGCTGCAGGACCTGGGCGCGGCGGGCCTCTCGTCCAGCTCGTCCGAGATGGCCTCGAAGGGCGAGGTCGGGCTCGACATCGACGTCGCGCGCGTGCCGGTCCGCGAGGACGAGATGGAGCCGTTCGAGATCATGATCTCGGAGTCGCAGGAGCGCATGCTGTGCGTGGTCGAGCCGGGCCGGCTGAGTGAGCTGATGGAGGTCTGCGGGCGCTGGGAGGTGCGGGCCACGCCGATCGGCGAGGTCACGGACACGAAGCGGCTGCGGGTGTTCGACGGAGGCGAGCTGGTGGGCGACATGCCGGTGGGCGCGCTGGTGGACGACGTGCCGCTCTACGACCTCGAGCCCGAGGCTCCGTCCGAGCCGCTCTACCCGGACCCGCCGGCGATCCTCGACGAGGCGGCCACGCTGAGCGACTGCATGCTGGCGCTGCTCGGCTCCCCGAACGTGGCCTCGAAGCGGTTCGTATTCGAGCAGTACGACTCGCTCGTGGGGTCGCGCACGGTGCGCCGGCCGCAGGCGGCGGACGCGGCGGTGCTGACGCTGGCGCCCGACGGCGGCAAGGGCGCGCTGGCGGTGTCGATCGACGGCAGCGGCAGGCGCGCGAGTGCGGTCACTCGGATCGGGGTCCTGGGTGGGGCCTTCAACCCACCCCACGTC
>DAIMGB010000265.1:0-3584 GCA_036724195.1 Thermoleophilaceae bacterium | reverse complement strand
GATCCAGGAGGCCGCGGTGATCGGCGTCGAGGACGAGAAGATGGGCGAGGAGGTCGGCGCCGCGGTGGTCCTGAAGAAGGGCGAGGAGCTGTCCGAGGACGAGCTGCGCGACTACGTCAAGAAGGAAGTCGCCAACTACAAGTACCCGCGCAAGATCTGGTTCTGCGACGAGCTCCCGAAGGGCCCCACGGGCAAGATCCTGAAGAAGGACATCGAGGTGCCGGAGCAGGTGGAGGCCGGCTCCTCCTCGTAGTCGTGACCTAGGTCACACAAGCCTCCCGGGTGGTCCGCCACCCTGGAGGCATGTTCATCATCTCCCTCATCCTCAGCATCGTGGGGCTTGCAGGCATCGTCATCGGACGCCTGACGGGCTACGGGCAGATGCCCGAGCGGCCCTACCGGCGCGTGTACGGCGACGCTCCCGGCGCCTGGCGGCCCGAGGAGCGCTAGCCGCGCTCTACTCTCGGGGCCATGTCCTTGACGAAGGGCACCGCCCCGTTTGGCGATCACCCCGCCGGCAGCTTCAACTTCGATACGCCCGCGAAGGGCGCCATCTACCTCGACTTGATCCCGCGTCGTGTGCGCGGCTCCAAGGACGGCCAGACGGTCGTGGACAGCAGGCGCGTGCACATGCTGCACGAGGCCGGGATCCTGCCCGTCTGGTACTTCCCCGAGGAGGACGTGCGGATGGATCTCCTGCGGGAGACCGGCCACACCACGCACTGCCCCTGGAAGGGCGACACCCGCTACTTCGCGGTCGGCGACGTGGAGAAGGCGGCCTGGACCTACCCCGAGCCGGTCGAGGGAATGGAGCGGCTGCGCGGCCTCGTGGCGTTCCACTTCGGCGCGCTGGACGAGTGGCTCGAGGAGGACGAGCTCGTGCAGGGCCACCCGCGCGACCCCTTCCACCGCATCGACGTGAACCGCAGCTCGCGCCGCGTGAAGGTCAGCCTGGACGGCGACCTGCTGGCCGAGTCCGAGCGCCCGCTGGCGCTGTTCGAGAACGGGCTGCCCACGCGCTGGTACCTGCCGCGCGAGGACGTGCGCATGGACCAGCTCCAGCCGAGCGAAACGAAGACCGTCTGCGCCTACAAGGGCCAGGCGTCCACGTTCTCCTTCGGCGAGCGTCAGGACATCGCCTGGACCTACCCCGAGCCCGAGTGGGAGGTCGGCCCGATCAAGGACCGGATCGCCTTCTACAACGAGTTCGTGGACATCGAGCTGGACGGCGAGCTGCAGGAGCGGCCCACCAGCCCGTTCTCGCGGCGCTGAGCTGTTAGCGCGGTTGGTCGCCGCGCCGTCGCCCTAGGCGGGGCGAGCTCCCGGCTCGACGTGCCGCTGGTCGCCCACGATCTTGCGGTACGCGAACAGCAGGATCATCGTGCCGATGATCGCGCCCGGCAGGCCGCCGAGGTCGAACTTGTCGTTGTCGCCGATGCCGAGCAGCCCGGTGAAGATGAAGAAGCCGATCAGCGAGCCGGCGAGCCCGATCAGGATGGTCACGAAGAACCCGCCGGGGTCCTTGCCCGGCATCAGGGCCTTGCCTATGAACCCGGCGACGATGCCGAGGATGATTGCTCCGATCATGTTTTCTGCCTCCTAGTCCACGACGAGGCCGTGGCGCATTGTGTTCTCTGTAACTACACGCGGCTCGGCGAACTGGAACAGGTAGTCGGGGCCCCCGGCCTTCGATCCGACGCCCGAGAGGCGGTTGCCGCCGAAGGGCTGGCGGCCCACCATCGCGCCCGTGATGTCGCGGTTCACGTAGAGATTGCCGACCGGCGTGCGGCCCGTGACGTAGGCCACGGTGTCCGGGTTGCGCGAAAACAGGCCGCCGGTGAGCCCGAACGGCAGGGCGTCCACGATGTCGCAGGCCGCCTCCACGCTCGGCACGCTCTCGACCGCCAGCAGCGGGCCGAAGATCTCCTCGTCCAGCACCGCTGAGCCGGCGGGCAGGCCACTCGCCACGGAGGGCCTGCAGAACCAACCCTCGGCCGGCGCCTCGCCGCCCACGAGCAGGCGGCCCTCGCGCTCGGCCAGCTCCGCATAGCGGCGTACCCGCTCCTGCGCCTCCTGCTCGATCACGGGCGGAACGTCGGCGTCGTAGCTCTCGGCCTGGCCCACGCGCAGCGTCGCCACCGCACCCGCGAGACGCTCGGCCAGTGTGTCGGCCACAGCCTCGTGCGCCAGCACGCGCGCGGCAGCCGAGCACTTCTGGCCGGCGTAGCCGAACGCGGAGTGCACGACCCCGGGAACGACCTCGTCCAGGTCGGCGTCGGAGTCCACGATCACGCAGTTCTTGCCACCCATCTCCGCCACCACGCGCTTCACATGGCCCTGCCCCTCCGGCGTGTCGGCGGCGGCCCGCACGATCTCCAGGCCCACCGCGCCCGAGCCCGTGAACGCGACCAGGTGCACACGCGGGTCGCGCACCAGCGCGGCCCCCGCCTCGCCGTAGCCCGGCAGCAACGACAGCGCGTCGGGCGGCACTCCGGCCTCGCGCAGCGCCTGCACGAGCATGGACGCGCTGGCCGGCGACTGCTCCGCCGGCTTCAGCACCACCGCATTGCCGGCCGCGAGCGCGGCCGCCGTCATGCCCGTTGGGATCGCCAGCGGGAAGTTCCACGGCGCAATCACCGCCGCCACCCCCCGCGGCGCATACCGCATGGTGTTGCGCTCGCCGGCCACCTGCACCAGCTCCGGCCCGCGCTCCAGTGCGAGCGCCCCGCGCGCGTAGTACTCGAGGAAGTCGATCGCCTCGCACACATCGCCATCCGCCTCCGCCCACGGCTTGGCGCACTCCCGCACCTGAAGCGCGGCCAGCTCGAGCCGCCGCTCCCGAAGGATCGCCGCCGCCCCCTGCAGAACCCGCGCCCGCTCCTCCGCCGGCCGCGAGCCCCAGTCCCGGAAGCCACGCTGAGCGGCCTCGACCGCCGCCCCCGCCTCGTCCTCCCCGGCGACACCAGCCTGCGCCACCAAGCGCGATGGCGTGCCGGGATCGGTGGAGTCGAGCCCCGCCGCCGCGCCCTGCTCGCCGCCGACCAAAAGCGGCACCGATAGGGGCAACCGCGCATCCAACGAGCGCAGCGCCTCGAGCAGCGACTCCCGCGCGGGAGCACGCCGCAGCTCGAGTATCGGTTCGTTGGAGAAGTCGCTCACGGCGCGGCGAGAAGTTTGTCCAAGGAGGCCCCCTGGCGCCAGTCGGCAAGAAACGATTCGTTGGCCGTGTTCTCGAGCAGGCGCCGCACCAGATATGCCATCCCCGCGACCAGATCCCCAACGGGGCAGTAGCTGCGCACCCGCAGGCCCTGCTTCGCGAGCGCCTCCGCCAGCTCGTCGCCCAGGCCGCGCAGCACCTGCAGCTCGAGGTCGCGCTCGTCGCCGCCGCTCTGGCCCTGGTAGGCGATCGCGTGCGAGACCGAGCGCAGGTTGTGGGAGGCGATCGCCACGCGGATGAGCGGGCGCGCGTCGATCAGCGCGCGGGTGAGCGACTCGAAGTTGCGGTCGCAGTCGGCCTTGTCCTCGAACACCGGTGAGCTCCAGCCGTGCTGGCGCGCCTCCACGATCTCGTGGTCCCAGTAGGC
>DAIMGB010000264.1:0-3596 GCA_036724195.1 Thermoleophilaceae bacterium | reverse complement strand
GTCTACGAGATCAACATGACGCGCTGCATCTTCTGCGGCTACTGCGAGGTGGCCTGCCCGTTCGACGCGATCACGATGGGCAACGACTACGAGCTGGCCGACTACGAGCGCTCGGATCTCATCTTCACGAAGGAGATGCTCTTGCAGGATCCCCCTGAGCACACGCCGCTGCGTCGCGAAGGGGAGTAGCGCGATGTGGTTTGAGCAGATCCTCTTCTTCGTCGCCGGCATCGGCGCCCTGGCGGGCGCCCTCGGTGTGGTCATGCTCCGCAACCCGTTCTATTCGGTGCTCGCGCTCGTGGGGCACCTGATCGCGCTGGCCGTGCTGTTCCTGCTGCTGCGCGCCCAGTTCATCGCCGCGGCGCAGGTCGTGGTCTACGCCGGCGCCGTGATGGTGCTGTACGTGTTCGTGGTGGCCTACATCGGTGGCGCCGACGAGTCGCTTCGGCCCGACAGCGGCGGTCTCGGCACCCTGGGCCCGCTGTTCGCCGCGGCACTGGGCATCGAGCTGGTGATCGCGGTGATCGGGTCGGGCGTGGGCCTGCTGAACACCACCGGCCGCGGCGGCGCGACCTTCGGCTCGCCCGCCAAGATCGGCGAGCTGCTGCTCACGAAGTTCCTGGTGGCGTTCGAGGCGGCTTCGTTCCTGCTGCTGATCTCCGCGGTCGGCGCAGTTGTGCTGGCGCGCCGGCGGCGCGGCCTCGAGGAGCCCGGCGCCACGCCTCAGACGGCACCCGAAGGGGCGCACTCGTAGTGGACGTCTCCTGGTTCGTGGTCCTGTCCGCGTTCATCTTCTGCATCGGCGCCGCCGGCGTGCTCACGCGCCGCAACCCGCTGGTGATCCTGCTCTGCCTCGAGCTGATGCTGAACGCCAGCAACCTCGCGCTGGTGGCCTTCGCGCGCATGCACGGCGGCTATGACGGCCAGGTGTTCGCGCTGATCGTGATGGTGATCGCGGCCTGCGAGGTCGTGATCGGGCTGGGAATCATCGTCGCGATGTACCGGCGCCGGCTGCACATGGACGTGGACGAGATGTCGGAGCTCCGGGGATGAGCGCCACCTCCTACGGCTGGCTGGTGCTCGCGTTCCCGCTGGCGGGACTGGTCGTGATCGCGCTCGGCTGGCGCCTCCTGCCCGGCAAGCTGCCCGGCTGGATCGCCAGCGCGGCCATCTTCGGCTCGTTCCTCGCCAGCATCGGCGCGCTGCTGAAGCTGACCGACCGGCCAGAGGACGCCCGGCGGCTGACCGACACGGCCTGGACCTACGCGTCCACCGCCGACTTCCACGTGAACCTCTCGATCCTCGTCGACCCGCTCTCGGTGCTGATGTGCCTGGTGGTGAGCGGCGTGTCGTTCCTGATCCACCTCTACTCGGTCGCGTACATGGACTCTGACCGCGGCTACACCCGCTTCTTCGCCTACCTGAACTACTTCGTGTTCTCGATGTTGCTGCTGGTGCTGGCGGCCAACTTCGTGGTGCTGATCGTGGGCTGGGCGTTCGTGGGCGCGGCGTCCTACCTGCTGATCTCGTTCTGGTACCGGCGCACCACGGCCACGTACGCCGGCATCAAGGCGTTCGTGATCAACGTGATCGGCGACGTGGGCCTCGTGATCGCGGCCTTCCTGCTGTTTAACAAGACCGGCGCGCTCGACTTCGGCGGCGTCTTCGCGAAGGCGCACACGTCGTTCTCGATGAACGACCCGCAGCTCGTCGCGGCCTGCCTGCTGATCCTGGTGGGCGCCTTTGCGAAGTCGGCCCAGCTGCCGCTTCACACCTGGCTGCCCGACGCCATGGAAGGGCCCACGCCGGTCTCCGCGCTGATCCACGCGGCCACCATGGTCACCGCAGGCGTGTACCTGATCGCGCGCACGCACCCACTCTTCGAGCTCGCACCGACGGCCGCGGACGTGAGCGCGATCATCGGAACGGCCACCCTGCTGTTCGCCGCCACGGTGGCGATCGCCGTGACCGACCTCAAGCGCGTGATCGCCTACTCGACGATGTCCCAGATCGGCTACATGGTGCTGGGCGTGTCGGTGGCCGGCTACGGCGCCGGCATGTTCCACCTGATGACGCACGCCTTCTTCAAGGCGCTGCTGTTCATGGGGGCCGGCTCGGTGATCGGCGCCATGGCGGGCAACCAGGACCTCGACCGCATGGGCGGCTTCCGCAGGGCGATGCCGTTCACGTTCGCCACCTTCACGATCGGCGCGCTGGCGCTGGCCGGCTTCCCGCCGTTCGCGGGCTTCTTCTCGAAGGACGAGGTGCTGGCGTTCGCGATCAATCGCGGCGGCGGGTTCGTGGCGCTGGCGGTGATCGGGTATCTCGCGGCCTTCCTCACGGCGTTCTACTCCTTCCGGATGGTGTTCCGCGTGTTCTTCGGCGAGCCCGTGCCTGAGGCGCTCGAGGTCGAGGGCGGCCACCTGTCGCACACCGAGACGCCGCTCAACCCACTGAGCGGCGAGGAGGAGGACACCGACGTGGGCTTCCCCGGCCCCGCCCACCACATCGCGGAGTGGGAGTGGCCCATGAAGGTGGCTATGGGCGCGCTGGCGCTCGGCGCCGTCGCGGCAGGCCTGGTGGGCGTGCCCGGCCTGAGCGACACGCTCGACAAGTTCCTCGAGCCGACCTTCGCCGACTCCCGCTTCGCCGGCGTTCACCCGAGCGACGGCTCGGAGTGGCTCGGCCTCGCGGTCGGCGCGCTGATCTCGGCCGCCGGCATCGGCCTCGCCTTCCTGCTCTACGTGCGTCGCCCCGGCACAACCGCCGGCCTGGTCGAGCGCTACGCGCGCGTGCACCGCTTCCTCGTGAACAAGTGGTACTTCGACGAGCTCTTCGACCGTACCGTCGTGCGCCCGATGGCCGCGACCGGCGGCTTCTTCCGCGGCTTCGTGGAGAGGGAGTTCGTGCAGGGCACGATCGTCGGCGGCACCACGGCGGTGGTGCGCGCCGGCAGCTCCTTCGCCCGGACGATCCAGAACGGCTACCTGCGCGCCTACGCGCTCGGCCTGCTGGTGGGAGTGGCCGCCCTCGCCCTCTACTTCCTGATCGTGAGCACCTGAGGCGATGACGATCCACCTCTCGGTCCTGCTCTTCCTGCCGCTCGCCGCGGGCCTGCTGGGCGCCTTCGTCCCGATCTTCGGTCGCTGGCTCGTGCTGGGCGCCACGGTCACCGTGCTCGTTCTGGTGATCGCGATGATCGTGGACTTCGACAGCTCCAAGGCCGGACTCCAGTACGTGACCGACGACGCCTGGATCTCGGAGCTCGGCATCCGCTACACGCTGGGCGTGGACGGCCTGAGCCTGTTCCTGATCGGGCTGACCGCGCTGGCCTGGGTGCCCTGCACGCTCGTGTCCTGCTTCCGGGTGCCCGACCGGCCGCGGCTCTACTTCTTCCACCTGGCGCTGGCCGAGACCGCCGTGCTCGGCGCCTTCATGGCCCAGGACCTGGCGCTGTTCGTCGTCTTCTTCGACCTGATGCTGGTGCCGTTCTACTTTTTGATCGGCGCCTGGGGCAGCGGCGACCGCGTACGCGCGACGACGAAGCTCGTGATCTACACCCTGGTCGGCTCGCTGCTGATGCTGGTCGGGGCGAT
>DAIMGB010000263.1:0-3599 GCA_036724195.1 Thermoleophilaceae bacterium | reverse complement strand
AGATCCGGGCCGACCAGTTCCAGGCCTACGCCGCCGGCCGCAACGTGGACCTCACCCGGCGCGAGTTCGAGGTGCTGCAGCTGCTGGCCCAGGCCGAAGGCAAGGTGCTCCAGCGCGAGGAGATCTACCAAGCGGTCTGGGGCTACGCGATGGCGCACGGCGACCGCTCGGTCGACGTGTTCGTCCGCAAGGTCCGGCTGAAGCTGGAGACGGCCTCGCCGGACTGGAACTACATCCACACGCACTTCGGAGTCGGCTACCGCTTCGACCCGGAGCGGCGCGGACCGCCCACCGACGAGCTCGAGCCTCCGGCGGACGCCCTCGAGCTGCCGCCGGCTGCCGGCGCGCCCACGGTCGAGCGGGCCCAGCCGCCCGACGCCGGCTCGGATACCGAGCGCCGCCCCGAGCTCGCTCGCCGCTGAGCGGCGGCTAGGCGACCAGCGCGCGGCGCGCGGTCATGCCGTCCGCGAGCAGCCGAAGGGGCGCGGCGTGGGTGAGCCACCGCGCGGCTGGGGCGGCCAGCCCGTGCTCGACGAGCTCGCGCTCCGCCGCCCGCAGGTGTGGGGGCCGCGTGGGCCCGTGCGCGTCGGACGCGATCAGCGACACGCGCTCGTTCCCGATCAGCTCGAAGGCGGCGGTCCGGGCAGCCGTGCCGTGGCCGCCGGTCAGCGACATCGCGTTCACCTGGGCCCGCGAGCCGGCACGCAGCTCGCGCTGCAGGCCCTCGCAGGCGTAGAGCTCCGCGTCCGCGCTGCGCTCGGGGTGGGCGATCAGCACGCCGAAGCCACGCTCGCGCAGCTCGTCGGCGGCCGCGTGGAAGTCCTCGCCGTACGGCTCCCAGGGCGCCTCGAGCAGCATCCAGCGAGCGCCGGGAGGGCCCTGCGCGATCGCCTCCAGCTCAGGCTGGGATAGCCGGGGCACCATGTCGTGCCCGAGCTCGCCGCCGCGGCCCACGGCCAGCGGCACGCGCGCATCGGCCAGGCGCAGTCGCAGCTCGGCAACGCGCTCCCGGAGGTCGGCGACGTCGGTCACGAAATCGGAGCGCACGTGGGGCGTGGCGATTACCATCGCCGTGCCCTGCGCCACGGCCGCCCGCGCCAGCTCGATGCTTTCGGCGAGGTCGGCCGGCCCGTCGTCCAACCCGGGCAGGAGGTGGAAGTGCAGGTCAGCCCTTCCGCTCATACCTTCAGTTTCGGCCAGATTGCAGGACATTTAGTGGCAATCCTGTGAACGTGGGGGCCTTGCCATACTCCGCACGGCGAATGTCCGATGCTCGCTACAGGCTGCGAGTGGCCGCGCTGATCGGCAGCGCCGCGCTTGGCGTCCACGAGTCGCGCTACCTGCTCGCCTACGGCGGTCGCTCGGGCGAGGAGCTCGCTCGCCAGGGGCACGCCTACGTGCCCTTCGTGATGCCTCTCGTGGTCGGCCTCCTCGCCCTCGCCGCCGTGCAGCTGCTCACGGCGGTCACGCGGGCGCGTGACACCGGGGCGGGCCCGGGCGCTCGGCCGCCTCTCTGGAAGCTCTGGTTGTTCGCCAGCGCCGCCCTGCTCACCGTCTACGTGAGCCAGGAGCTGCTCGAGGGCGCCCTGGCGGCCGGGCACGCGCACGGCGTCGCGGCGGTGTTCGCGCACGGCGGCTGGGTCTGCGCTCCGCTTTCGCTCGTCTTCGGCGCCCTCGTGGCGCTGGGCCTGCGCGGCGCCGAGCTGGCGGTCGGGGCAGCGGCCCGCCGCGCCATGCTGCGCCGCCCCGAGCGGCCCACGTCAGCCGCGCCCGGGCGGCCCGCCCAGGTCTTCGCACGCGCCTCCTCGCCGCTGGCGCTCAAGCTCGCCGGCCGCGCGCCTCCTCTGCTGCGCTGAGTATCGGTAATAGCGACAGGAGGTATTTCGAGATGTCAAGGAATCAGCGCCTGGGTCTGGTGGCCCTGGTCGTGGTCGTGGCGGTGGGGGCGTTCGTCATCGCCAACCCCGGCGGCGACGGCACCAAGAAGGCGAGCGGTACGGCGGCGGCGCCCGTGCAGAAGGTGCAGATCAAGTCCGGCAAGCCGGTCGGCGGCGTTCGGGGCCTGAAGTTCACGAAGGGCGATGACGCGCGCATCCAGGTGAGCGTGGACAAGCCCCACCTGCTGCACCTGCACGGCTACGACATCGAGATCAAGGCCACACCGAAGAAGCCGGCGATGTTCAAGTTCAAGGCGAGCAACGAGGGCCAGTTCGAGCTCGAGAGCCACACAAACGAGCACGAAGGGCTCGAGCCGGTGATCGCGCGCGTGCTCGTGGAGCCGTCTTGATCGACTTCCTAATCGCGCACGGGATCGTCGCGCGCTCGGACCTGCCGATCCCGGGCTGGCTATTCGGCTGGGCGGCCGCGCTCGTGATGTTGGTGTCGTTCGTGGGCCTGGCCACGCTCTGGCCAGAGCCCAGGCTGCAGCGGGAGGGGTGGAAGCCGTTCTCGCGGGGCGTATCTCGCGCCATCTTCAACCCGGTGGTCGAGTTCGTCTGCGGCCTGCTCGGCGTGGCGATGACGGTGGTGCTCGTATACGCGGGCTTCCGCGGCGTCCAGACCGCCGCGGCGAACATCACGCCCACCTTCATCTACGTGACCTTCTGGGTGGGCCTGGTGCCGGTCAGCGCGATCTTCGGGGACGTGTTCAGGGCCTTCAACCCCTGGCGGGCAACCGCCCGGGGGGTGGCCTTCCTTGCGCGGCTGATCAGCCGCGGGGACCTGCCCGCCCCGCTGGCGTACCCGGAGCGGTTCGGGCGCTGGCCGGCCGCGGCGGGCCTGTTCCTGTTCACCGCGCTCGAGCTCGTCTCCGCCGACGCGTCCAAGCCCCAGCACCTGGCGATCGCGACGCTGATCTACTCGGCGCTCACGTTCGTGGCGATGGCGCTGTACGGCATCGACGCGTGGATCGAGCGCGGCGAGGCGTTCTCGGTCTACTTCAACCTCTTCTCGCGGATCTCGCCGTTCGAGCGCCGCGGCGACGAGCTCGGCGTGCGCAAGCCGCTGTCCGCCCTCGCGGCGCTCGAGCCGCTGCCGGGCACGGTCTGGTTCGTGGCGATGATGATCGGCACCGTCACCTTCGACGGCGCCGGCGAGGGGCCATTGTGGACCGGCATCGCGCCCGACATCGCGAAGTTCTTCCGCAACGTCGGCCTCTCGCCCTCGCACGCGCTCGAGATGGCCTTCCTGATCGGGTTGGTGGCCGGGGTGCTCCTGATCCGCGGGCTCTACGAGCTCGGCGTCCTGGGTGCCCGCGGCGTCGGCGGCGGCTTCAGCGCGAACCAGCTGGCGGTCCAATTCGCGCATTCGCTCGTGCCGATCGCCTTCGCCTACGTGATGGCCCACTACTTCACGTTCCTGCTGTTCCAGGGTCAGGCCATGGGCTTCCTGGCCTCGGACCCGCTCGGTCATGGCTCGAATCTGTTCGGTACCGCAAACCAGACGATCAACTACAACCTGATCGGCTCCAACGCCACCTGGTACTGGCAGGTCGCGTTCGTCGTGACCGGCCACGTGGCCGCGCTGACGCTGGCGCACGACCGCGCGCTGGCGATCTACGACGACGCGAAGCTGGCGGTGCGCTCGCAGTACTGGATGCT
>DAIMGB010000262.1:0-3605 GCA_036724195.1 Thermoleophilaceae bacterium | reverse complement strand
CGGATCGGGCTCACGGTCGCGCCGATCCTGTTCGGGCTCGACAAGTTCGCCCACGTGATGGTGGACGACTGGACCAAGTACCTCGCGCCCCAGTTCAACGACCTGATCCCCGGCAGCGCCGCGGACGCCATGCACATCGTCGGCGTCGTGGAGATCGCCGCCGGCCTCGTGGTGGCCGTGGCCCCGCGCTTCGGCGGCCTGCTCGTGGCCGGCTGGCTCGGCGGGATCATCGTGAGCCTGCTGCTCGTCGGCGGCTACGGCGACATCGCGCTTCGCGACTTCGGACTGCTGCTCTCGGCGCTCACGCTGAGCCGGCTCGCCACCGCCTACGCGGGGTCCTCACACCCGCTCACGCGCTGAGGCCCGGGCGCGGGCGCCCCTGACGGCCATGGTCAGGGTTTCGACGTCGTACGCACCCCGATGGCGGCGGCCATTCACGAAGAACGTAGGCGTGCCCGACACCCCACTGGCGTCCGCACTCGCCACGTCCGCGCTCACGCGCGCGGCGTGGCTGCGCTGGCGCACGTCCTCCCTGAAGCGCTCAACGTCGAGGCCCAGCTCCTCGGCGTAGCGGCGCAGGTCGCGCGGGCTGAGCTCGTCCTGGTGGCTCAGCAAGAGGTCGTACATATCCCAGAAGGCGCCCTGCTCGGCGGCGGCCTCGGAGGCCTCCGCCGCCATCTGCGCGTTGGGGTGCACGTCGCTGAGCGGCAGGTGGCGCCAGACATAGCTCAGGTCGTCGCCCTCCGCCGCCAGCAGCTGGCGGACGATCGACTCCGCCTGCCCGCAGTAGGGGCACTCGAAGTCGCCGTACTCGAGCAGCGTCACGCTGGCGTCGGGGCGCCCGCGCAGGTGGTCGCGCTCGGGATCGACGTCCTCGAACAGGTCGACGATCTGCTCGGCAGTCTCCCCCAGCTGGCGCAGCCTCAGCGATCTCGGCAAGCGGCGGATGACCCGCAGGGCCCCCCAGGTCAGCAGCGGCGAGATCAGGGCCGTGGCGAGCACGCCCACCTTCGCCTCCCTCAGCAGCTCGCCGCTCAGGCTTCGATCGGCGATCAGCAGCGAGAGCGTGAAGCCCACCCCCGCGGCGGCGGCGGTCCCCGCCAGCCCGGGCCACGTGAGCGTGAGTCGCGCCGCACCGAACAGCTTGCGCGTGCCGAGCCAGGACGCCGCCAGGATCCCGAGCGGCTTGCCGATCAGGTAGGCGACGACGATGCCAAGCGTGATCGGCGACCCGACCGCGTCCCCCAGCAGCCCGCCGTCGATGTGGATGCCCGCGTTCGCGAGCGCGAACAGGGGCACGATCACGAAGCTGGTCCAGGGGTGGAGCATGTACTGGAGCCGCTCGTTGGGCGAGATCGTGGAGGAGAGGCTGCGGCGGGCGGTGGCGGCGAGCTCAGGGGTGGGCTGCTCGCGGAACGAGCGGGCGAGCGCGGTGGCGCGCTCGAGCTCGCCGCGCGCGGGCGTGTACGCGCTCGTGATAAGGCCGATCGCCAACCCCGCCACCACCGGGTCGATACCCGACTTCGACAGCACCAGCCAGATGCCCGCGCTCACCAGCACGGCGAGCGGGGCGCGCCAGGTGCCCACGTAGCGGAGCGCCGCGAGCAGAGCGAACAGCCCTGCGGCGATGGCGAGGGCGTCCAGAGAGATGTTCTCGCTGTATGCGAACGCGATCACGAGAATCGCGGCAAGGTCGTCCATCACCACGACCGTGAGCAGGAACACCCGCATCCGCGTGGCCCAGCTCGGCGCCGCCAAGGCGAGCGCGCCGAGCGCGAGCGCGGTGTCCGTGGACATCGCCACCCCCCACGCCCCGGCCCCCTCGCCGCCGGCGTTGACCAGGGAGTAGATGCCGATCGCGGCCGCGATCCCGCCGATCGCGGCCAGCACCGGGATGCCCAGCCGCCTGCGCTCCCGCAGCTCGCCAAGGTCGAGCTCCCGCCTGCCCTCGAGCCCCACGACGAGGAAGAACAGTGTCATCAACCCCTCGTTGACCCACTCGCGAAGGTTGTGGGAGATCGACTGGTCTCCGACCGCGATCGACAGGTTCGTGGCCCACAGCGAGTCGTAGGAGCCGGAGGCAACGTTGGCCCACACGAGCGCGACGACAGCCGCGGAGATCAGCGCGACGGCGCCGCCCGTCTCGGCGCTGAGGAAGTCCCTTACGGGCGCCCCGAGGTTGCGCGCCCAGGCGGTGCGCCCTGAAGCCTGTCCGGTGCCGGTGGCCGACTCCATCCGTCAGTCGATCAGGCGCCTCGTCAGCTGCCGTATGGCCAAGCGCCACAGCACGAGCGCGAAGGCCAGCAGCACGCCCACCCGGGCCAGGTCGAGCGCTTCGAAGCCGAAGCTGGCGTGGCGCACCAGCTCGACCAGGTGGTGCAGCGGGTTGAACTCCGCCGCCACCTGGAGGCCCTGGGGCAGCTGGTCGATCGGGAAGAAGGTGCCCGCCACCAGGAAGAGCGGGGTGATGACGAGCGTCGTGACGTAGCTGAACTGGTCGATCTTCGCCACGGTTCCCGCCACGGCGATGCCGAATGCCGCCAGGCCCAGCGAGGTGATGAAGGCGAAGAAGGGCACCACCAGCATGCCCGGCGCCGGCTCCAGGCCGAACGCCATCGCGACGATCAGTGGGAAGCAACCGAACACGGACGCCCGGAGCGCTATCCACAGCATCTCGGCGGTCACGAGCTCCTCGACGTCGACCGGGGCGGCGAGGATCGCGTCGTAGGTGCGCTGGAAGCGGTGCTTGACGAAGGTGCCGAACATCGCCGGCAGCGCGCTCGAGAAGATCACGGCGGTGGCGACCATGCCGGTGCCCACGTACTGGACGTAGCTGAGCCCGTGGACCTTGGTCACGATGGTGGACCCGAGCCCCAGCCCGAACGCAAGCAGGTAGATGATCGGCTCGAGCACGCTCGAGAAGGTCGTGGCCTTCCAGAAGGTGCGGAAGTTCGCCACCTCGCGGCTCATCACACCGGCGATCGCGGCCGGCTCGAGGCGTCTCACTCCGCCTCCTCCCCGGTGAGCAGCACGAACACGTCCTCGAGTGACGCGGGGCGCACGACCGCCTCCGGCGGCACCTCCCCGTCCTGCGCGCGCTCGGCGCCCACGATGGCCACGGCCGGGCCCGCTGGGCGAACCGGCAGCCCCTGCGCTTCCGCGTTCCGGCGCACCTCCGCCAGCCGGGGCGGCGGCCCGTAGACCTCGGCCGTCTCCCGCCCCGCGTGCTCCGCGATCAGCTCGGCCGGACGACCGCGGGCGATGATCTTGCCCTCGTTCATCAGCGCGACCTCGTCGGCCAGGCGCTCGGCCTCCTCGATGTAGTGCGTGGACATCAGGATCGAGGTGCCCTTCGCCTTAAGGTCGCCGATCAGCGTCCAGAGCTCCGTGCGGATCTGGGGGTCGAGCCCCACGGTGGGCTCGTCGAGCAGCAGCAGGCGCGGCTGGTGCACCAGGCCGCGGGCCAGCAGCAGCCGCCTGCGCATGCCGCCGGAGAGCTTGTCCACGGCGTCGTCGCGCCGACCGGTCAGGCGCGCCAGCGCGAGCGAGCGGTCCACCGCGGCTCCCACGTCGGGGACCCGGTAGAGCCGCGCCGACACGGCCAG
>DAIMGB010000261.1:0-3605 GCA_036724195.1 Thermoleophilaceae bacterium | reverse complement strand
GGCGCCGTTGCCGCGCAGCCACGACGAGATGTACTGGATGCCCACGTTCACGTTGCTGCGCAGGCCCTCCTCGGTGATGTCGCCGGGGGTCGCGGGCACGTCGAGCAGCTGCTCGGCAGTCACGTTCACGTCGTCGCGCTGGCGCTCGACCTGGTTCGGCTTGTCGCCGAGGAACTTGTTGAACTCCTCCAGCGCCGCAGCCACCGCATCCGGGTGTGCCACCCAGGTGCCGTCGAAGCCGTCAGAGGCCTCGCGCTGCTTGTCCTCGCGCAGCGCCGCAAGGGCCGTCTCGTTGGCCTCCTCGTCGGTGCGGCTCGGGATCTGCGCCGCCATGCCGCCCATCGCGTGCGCGCCGCGCTTGTGGCACGTCTTCACGAGCAGCTCGGTGTAGGCGCGCATGAAGGGCACCGTCATCGTGACCTTCTTGCGGTCGGGCGTGACGAATTCCGGTCGCCCGCGGAAGCGCTTGATCGTCGAGAAGATGTAGTCCCAGCGGCCGGCGTTCAGGCCGGTGGAGTGGTCACGCAGCTCGTAGAGGATCTCGTCCATCTCGAAGGCGGCGGGGATCGTCTCGATCAGCACCGTGGCCTTGACGGTGCCGCGCTCGAGGCCGACCGCGTCCTGCGCGTAGTTGATGACGTCGTTCCAGAGCCGCGCCTCGAGGTGCGACTCCATCTTCGGCAGGTAGTACCAGGGGCCGCTGCCGCGGTCGAGCAGCTCCTGCCCGTTGTGCAGCAGGTAGAGCCCGAAGTCCATCAGCCCGCCGGAGATCGGCTCGCGGTCCACCAGCAGGTGGCGATCGATGAGGTGCCAGCCGCGCGGGCGCACGAGCAGCGTGGCCACGTCCTCCTCGAGCTCGTAGTGCTTGTCGTTCTCGTCGTGCTCGATCGTGCGGCGCACGGCGTCCACGAGGTTCACCTGGCCGCCCACCATGTTGGCCCAGGTAGGCGAGTTCGAGTCCTCGAAGTCGGCCATGAAGCCCGACGCGCCGGAGTTGAGCGCGTTGATGACCATCTTGCGGCTGGTGGGCCCGGTGATCTCGACCTTGCGCTCGGCGAGGTCGTCGGGCTCGGGGGCGATCTTCCAGTCGCCCTCGCGGATCTCCTTGGTGGAGTCGAGGAAGTCGAGCGTGCCGCCGCCGTCGAGGTCGGCCTGGCGCTCCTGGCGCTTGTCGAGCAGCTCGCGCCGGCGCGAGTCGAACTCGCGGTGCAGGCCGCCCAGAAGCTCGAGCGCCTCCGGGGTCAGGATCTCCTCGAAGCGCTCGCCCGCGTCCCCGCGGATCTCCACGCCCTGAACGTCAACGCTGGCCATTTCGGTCTCCTCCGTGGATTGATCGGTCTAGCAGCTCCATCGGGTGCAGCACGGTCAGGCGCCGGCCCAGGCGCTCGCTGTGCGCGGCGATCTGCAGCGCGCAGCCGGGGTTCGCCGCGGCGATCACCTCGGCGCCCGTGTCGAGCAGGTTGCGCGCCTTGCGCTCGCCCAGCTCGGCCGCGGGCTCGGGCTTGACCAGGTTGTAGATCCCGGCCGAGCCGCAGCAGATCTCCCACTCGGCGGGCTCCACCAGCTCGAGCTCCGGGATGCCGCGCAAGAGCTCGCGCGGCTGGGAGCGCACGCCCTGGGCGTGCGAGAGGTGGCAGGCGTCGTGGTAGGCGAGCTTGACCCGCAGCGGGTGGCGCTCGGCGCGCGGTCCCGCCTCGGCGAGCAGCTCGGTTGCGTCCTTCACCTTGTCCGAGAAGCGCTCGGCGCGCTCCGACCAGTCCGGGTCGTCGCGGAACAGGTGCCCATAGTCCTTCATCGCCGAGCCGCAGCCGGCGGAGTTCACCACCACGTGTTCGTAGTCCTCGAGCGCGGCGATCGTCTCCTTGGCCAACGAGCGGGCCTCTTCGTCGCCCGCGTGCAGCTGCAGGGCGCCGCAGCAGCGGGGAGCGCGCGGCACGTGCACCTCGAAGCCATCGGCCGCCAGCACCTTCGCCGTCGCCTCGTTCACGTCCGAGAAGAACACGCGCTGCACGCAGCCCTGGAGCAGCGCAACGCTGCCGCGCTGCTCGCCCTTCGCCGCGAAGTGCTCCGGCAGGCGGCCCAGTGCGCGCTTCAGCGTGGTGCTGGGCGCCAGCGAGGCGAGCGTGGACAGGCGGGGCGCCAGCTTCCGCACACGGGGGCGCCGCGCCACGCGGTCGAGCCCCAGGCGCCGCGACAGCACCAGGCCGGGCGCGGCGGCGCGCAGCCGGCCGGGGTGGGTGAACAGCTCGAACACGAAGCGGCGAAAGGCCCGCTCGCGCGCGGGGCGATCGTGGTTGCGCTCGATCTGAGCGCGCGTGTCCTCGATCAGCTTGTCGTACTGCACGCCCGAGGGGCAGGCGGTCACGCACGCCATACAGCCCAGGCAGTTGTCGATGTGGTCGATCAGCGGGGCCGACAGCTCCGCGCCGTCCTCGAGTCCCTCCTTCATCAGCACGATGCGCCCGCGCGGCGAGTCCATCTCCTCTCCCCAGAGCGAGTACGTGGGGCAGGTGGGCAGGCAGAAGCCGCAGTGGACGCAGTCGGCGATCAGCTCGGCCTCCGGCGGGCGGGTGGCGTCGAACGCGCTCAGAAGAGGGCCCCCGGGTTGCATACGCCCGCGGGGTCGAAGCGTTCCTTGACCCGTCGCATCAACTGGACCGTACCCGGGTCACGCGGGCCCCAAGAGTCGATCTGGCCGCGCAGCGAAGTGGGCGCGTCGAGCACGGCGCAGGGGTTGGGAGCCAGCTCTGAGCGCAGCCGCTCGACCGCCCGCGCAGCCTCCTCCGGCGAGCGGTCGTCAAGCCGCAGCCAGCAGAGCCCGAGCGGCACGCGCCCGACGAGCCGCGCTCCGACGGCGTCGGCCGCGCGCATCACGCGCGGCAGCTCGGTCTGCACCGCGGACACGCGCACCACGGTGCCCTCTGGCGAGCGCTGCCCGTCGCGCTGGCGCTGCCAGGCCTCGGCGTCCTCCTCGACCACCTCGCCGTCGATGCCGGCCTCCTCGAGCACGCGCACGGCACCCTCGGCCTGCCTGAGCGGCTCGGCGCCGCCGAGGCGCATGAGCACGGCCCCGTCGCCTCCGCCGAAGCGCAGGTCGAGGCCCATGTGCTCGAGCGGGCAGTGCGACAGCGCGAGCGCGGCGCGCCCGAGCACGTCCGGGTCCCGCGAGCCGGCGGCGGTGGTGGCCGTGGCGCGGGGGAGGGGGTGCAGGCGTACCGACAGCTCGAGGATCGCCCCCAGCGTGCCCAGGGAGCCGCTGAAGAGCTTCGACAGGTCGTAGCCGGCCACGTTCTTGATCACCTGGCCGCCGGAGCGGGCCACCGTGCCGTCGGACAGCGCCACGGTCATGCCCACCACCAGGTCGCGCGCGGCGCCGTAGCGCGAGCGCAGCGGCCCCGAGTCGCCGGCGGCAACGATGCCGCCCACCGTGGACGCCCCCGCCGGCGGGTCGAGGGAGAGCATCTGCCCCTCCTCGGCGAACGCGGCCTGCGCGCGCTCGAGCCGCACGCCGGGCTCGAGCACCGCGGTCAGGTCGCCCACGTTGTGCTCGACGATCCGGTCGAGTCCCGTCGTGGACAGCTCGACGTCAGGGTCCGGCGCGAGGC